>CAYZNB010000164.1:0-6524 GCA_964478535.1 uncultured Thermotogaceae bacterium | reverse complement strand
AAAAATTCTTTTTCTTCAAAACTATCTATAATATTTATTAATTTATAACTTTTATTTTTAATATCCTTTAAAATTTTTTCAGAATTAGAGTTAGTTTCTCCAGATAAAGCTCTATAAACATTATAATAATTACCAGCTCTTTTAAATAAAATTGCTCTGTTGAACTTTCCTGAAAATGTAGAGGTTATTCCTGTTAAAATTGAAAATATTAGTTTATCAACACTCACATCTTTTTTTGAAGATTCATTTATTATAACATTAGAGGCATAAAAAACATCAGCTAAACTTGCAGCTTTTAATAGAATATAAGATAAAAAAGAACCGATGCTTTGATCAATTTTTTTCATCATATAAGCTAAAATTTCATTTGCTGGTCTTTTCAACATATCTGAATTTAAAGTTAAACTTTTATTTTGAAAATAAAAAATAATGAGTTGAGCGTCATCTTTTTTAGTTTCTTCTATACATAAAATATTTAAAATATTGTATTTCAATGAAAGCTTCAAAAAAGCATATAAATTGCCTGGAACTTTCTTAGGATCTGTATGTATTTTGATTTTTAAGTCTATATTCAAATGCATATTGTTTTCGATAGCTGTAAATATATAATTAACCCCTGAATCGATGTTAATTTCACTTAAAATATCAAAATATTTTTTTCTTATCATAAAAATAACTCCTTTAAAAAAAATCTTTAAAAATTTACATTTCTGTAATTTGCATCCAGACTTTTACTATGGAATCAAGTATTTCTTCTGGAGTAATTAATTCTCCATTCACTTTTGTAACGGACTCTAATAATTTATTTGACTTGTTAAATCTTGAAATTTCGTAAACATATTGACCTAAATTCATTTCAGGAACAATTACTGCATGAGCTTTTTTGAATATTTTTTTAATTCTTGAAGTTGGTACAGGCCATATAGAAATAGGTTTAAATAGCCCTACTGGTATTCTATCTTTTCTAGCCATTTTAACAGCTCTCAAGGCACTTCTTGCAGTTGTTCCATATGCTATAATGACTATTTCAGCGTCATTCATCATGAATTCATCATATATACTTATTTCTTCAGAATATAATCTTATTTTTGTATCTAAATGAGTAATCATTTTTTGAACTAATCCAGAATCTCTTATTGGAAAACCCGTTTCGTCATGAACTAATCCAGAAACGTGAAATCTTGATTTTCCCATAGCTGCAAGCGGATCGATTCTTTTTGTTCTTGATACTTCAAATGGATGAAATACATCTTCATCTGATATATCTTCATCTCTTTTTCTTTTTATCTGTTCTGGGAATTCGTCTTCGTATTCTAGATAAACACTTTCTCTCATATGTCCTAAAGTTTCATCCATTAATAAAATAACTGGTGTTCTGTATATTTCAGCGTAGTTAAAAGCTGTTATTGTGTATCTGTAAACTTCTTCAACTGTTGATGGGTATAAAGCAATTATTTGATGATCTCCGTGCGTTCCCCATCTTACTTGCATTATATCACCTTGTGCGGGTTTTGTTGGTAAACCTGTACTTGGCCCGCCTCTCATAACATCTACTATAACACATGGAGTTTCTGTCATTATGGCATATCCTAAAGCTTCCTGCATTAAAGAAAAACCAGGACCGCTTGTTGCTGTCATTGATTTTACACCAGCTAAAGAACCACCTATCATAGCAGCGGCACTTGCAATTTCATCTTCCATTTGAACAAAAGTTCCTCCAACTTTTGGAAGTTCTTCGGCCATAACTTCAGCAACTTCTGATGAAGGCGTTATAGGATAGCCGGCAAAAAATCTACATCCAGCTTTTATTGCTGCTCTTGCAGCGGCTTCATTACCTTGCATGAAATACATTTTACCCATTATTTATTCACCTCAATCGTCTTGTTTGTTTTCAGTTACATCTATTGCAAAATCAGGGCAAATTCTTTCGCACTGCAAACATCCAATACATTTGTTTTGCTCTGGTACTTCCGGTCTTCCGTATTCTCCTTCGGTTATAGCATTAACGGGGCATATCCAATAACATAACCCACATTTTTTGCAATAATTTCTGTTTATGTCAACAGAGAAGGATTTTTTTACAGCTGCCATAAAACACCTCCACTTACATTCCTATTAAGTTTATAAATACCCCAACTGCAACTGCAGATCCTATAACTCCAGCTACATTTGGGCCCATTGCGTGCATAAGTATAAAGTTGCTCGGATCTTCTTTCTGAGCAATTTGCTGAGAAACTCTTGCGGCTATTGGAACGGCAGAAACTCCAGCAGCTCCAATTAAAGGGTTTATTTTATCTTTTGAAAATAGGTTTAAAAATTTTGCGAATAATATTCCGCTTGAAAAAGCTACTATAAATGCTGCAACACCTAAAACAATTATTTTTAATGTTGCTGTAGTTAAGAAAACATCAGCAGTTGCTTTTGTTCCTACTGAAAGCATTAATAAAATTGTAACTGTATCAAGAATATATTTTGAACATGCGTCTACAAGTCTACCTGTTAATTTATTTTCTTTTAACAAATTACCTAGCATCAACATTCCTACAAGAGAAAGTGCTTGAGGGACTATCAAACCTATTATTACAGTAGTTAAAACAGGAAAAATAATTTTTTCCGCTTGAGAAACATTTCTTAACCTTTTCATTTTTATAAGACGCTCTTCTTTTGTTGTTAAAAGTCTTGAAATAGGAGGTTGTAAAATCGGTATAAATGAAATATACGTGTAAGCTGCAATTGCTATAACTGATAATAATTCAGGTGAAAATAGTGTTGCAAGATAAATTGCAGAAGGTCCGTCCGCACCACCTATGATACCAATAGAGGCCGCTTCTTTTAAAGAAAAACCTAATGCACTCGATACTATAAAAGTTAAGAAAATTCCAATTTGAGCAGCCGCTCCTAACAATATAAGTTTAGGGTTAGCTATCAAATAAGAGAAGTCTGTTGTTGCTCCTATCCCTAAAAATATTAACGGGGGATAAATTCCAAGTTCCATACCTTGTTTTAAATACCATAAAAGTCCACCGGGTTGATCTCCGGCAGGTGCATTTAAAATACCTGTGAGATGAGGTGGAATGTTTGCGAGAATCATACCGAATCCGAGAGTTATTAAAAGTAAAGGTTCTGCTTTTTTTGTAATTGAAAATGTAATTATTAAAAGGCCTATACCTATCATAACTACATTACCAAACTCTAATCCTGCAAAACCACTGTTGGAAAAAAAAGAAACAATCTTTTCAAGACCCATTTGTGACCTCCTAATATAATAGAAAAAATATTTTTAGTATTTATCTTAATTATAAATCTATATGAAAAAAATTTCAAGTTTTAATAAGTAGCGTTACAACAAGTTTTTTCAAATAACAAACTAAAAGCGGGGATAATCTCCCCGCTTTGTTGATTTCTTAAAAATTAACTTTTTTTCTTCTTTTAAAATTAATTGCTGCTTGAGCTGCAGCTAATCTAGCTACGGGAACTCTGTAAGGAGAACAACTTACATAATCAAGACCTACTAAATGACAGAATTCAATTGATTCAGGATCTCCGCCATGTTCACCGCAAACTCCGACTTTCAAATAAGGGTTAGCTTCTCTACCGTAATCAAGTGCTAATTTTATCATTCGGCCTACACCTTTTCTGTCAATGTGTTGGAATGGATCGGCTTTATAAATACCCTGTTCAAGATAATGTCCGATATATTTTCCGTAATCATCTCTAGAGAAACCTAAACCAAGCTGTGTTAAATCGTTAGTACCGAAACTGAAGAAATCTGCAACTGCTCCAATTTCATCAGCAGTAACACAAGCTCTTGGAACTTCAATCATTGTACCTATTTTATATTCAACTTCTATTCCATATTCTTCAAATAATCCTGCGATTACTTCTTCTATTCTTTTTCTTAATACAGTGAATTCTTCAACTTTACCTACTAATGGGATCATTATTTCTGGTTGAACCGCTTTACCTTCTTTAGCTAATTCTATTGCTGCAATCATTATAGCTTTTGCCTGCATAACAGCTATTTCAGGATATGTTATAGCAAGTCTACAACCTCTATGACCCATCATAGGATTGAATTCATGTAAATCTTCTATAATTTTTTTCAATTCTTCAGAAGTTATGTTGAGACTATCTGCAACTTCTTTTATTTGATCTTCTTCATGTGGAACGAATTCGTGAAGTGGTGGGTCAAGAAGTCTTATAGTAACGTTAAATCCATCCATTGCTTCAAACAATCCTTTGAAATCGTCTTTTTGAACTGGAAGTAATTCAGCAAGTGCTTTTTCTCTTTGTTCTGTAGTTTTTGCAACTATCATTTTTCTCATTTTTAATATTCTGTCGCCTTCAAAGAACATATGTTCTGTTCTACACAAACCTATACCTTGAGCGCCGAAACTTCTTGCAACTTGAGCATCTTTAGGAATATCAGCATTAGCTCTTACGCCTAAATCAGAAATTTCGTCTGCATATCTTAAAATTTCAGAAATATCTTCACCAAGACCTGTAGGTTTTATAGTTTTAACTTTACCTTTGTAAACTTTACCTTCGTTTCCATCTATTGAAACCCATTCGCCTTCTCTTATTTCTACACCATTTGCTTTAGCTACTTTTTCTTTTGTAGATATAACAATTTCTTCTGCGCCAACTACACCTGTTTTACCCATTCCTCTCGCAACAACGGCTGCATGAGAAGTCATACCGCCTCTTGAAGTAACTATTCCTTCAGCAGCATTCATTCCTCCAACATCTTCAGGAGAAGTTTCTGGTCTTATAAGGATTACAGGGATACCTTCAGCAGCTTTTTCTTCGGCAACATCGGCATCAAAAACAGCAATACCCGTAGCTGCTCCAGGAGATGCAGGAAGACCTTTACCCATATATTGTGCTGATTCTAATTCTTTTGCATCGAAAGTAGGGTGTAATAATTTTTCAATGTTAGCAGGATCAATTCTTGAAACAGCTTCTTCTTTGCTTATTAAACCTTCTTTAACCATATCAACAGCAATTTTAACAGCTGCCGCTGCAGTTCTTTTTCCTGTTCTTGTTTGAAGCATGTATAATTTTCCTCTTTCAACTGTAAATTCTACATCTTGCATTTCTCTAAAATGTTTTTCAAGTTTTATCATTATTCCTGTTAATTCATTATAAACATTTTCATCATAATCTTTTAAAGCGCTCATAGGAAGTGGAGTTCTTATACCTGCAACAACGTCTTCTCCTTGTGCATTGAATAACATTTCTCCATAAGGAATATTTTCGCCAGTATTTGGTTCTCTTGAGAAAGCAACACCTGTTCCGCTGTCATCTCCCATGTTTCCGAATACCATTGAACAAATATTAACAGCTGTACCGAGAAGTTTTGTTTCATCGTATTTATTAATTTCTCTATATTTTATTGCTCTTTTGTTATTCCAACTTTTGAAAACAGCTTCTGTAGAAAGCCATAATTGTTTCATAGGATCTTGTGGAAATTCTTTTCCTGCTTCTTTGTATAATTGTTTATATAATTCAACAACTTTTTTCAAATCTTCTGCATCAAGTTCTACATCTAGTGTAATACCTTTTTCTTTTTTTACGTGTTCTAATTTTTCTTCAAATTTTTCATGGTCTATTTCTAAAGCAACGTCACCAAACATTTGAATAAATCTTCTGTAAGAATCCCATGCAAATCTTTCATTATTTGTGAGTTTTGCAAGTCCTTGAACAGAAACGTCATTTAAACCAAGATTTAAAACAGTATCCATCATACCAGGCATAGAAACCGCAGCCCCTGATCTAACTGATACTAATAAAGGATCATTTTCATCGCCAAATTTTTTGCCTGTCATTTCTTCGGTTTTTTTCAAAGCAACTTCAACTTGTTCTTTTAATACTTCTGGGAATTGGTTATTGTTGTCCCAATAATATTTACACACTTCTGTACTAATTGTGAATCCTGGAGGCACAGGAACACCTATCATAGTCATTTCCGCAAGGTTAACACCTTTTCCCCCTAGAATATCTCTCATTTTCAAATTACCTTCAGCCATTCCGTTTCCCCAAACGTAAACGTATTTCTTAGACATACTTTTCCCTCCTAAATGAGTTTTGGAAAATTTTATCGCAAATAAAGATTTTTAATCAAAAAAATTCTTCCTTCAAATATTATAACACTTATTTTTTTTTTAATAACTCAAATATGAAAAAATTATGTAAAAATAAGGTTTTATTTTGAAATATGTGTTTTTTTCTGAAAGTTGGTAAGAAGAAAATTGGCAAGGAAAAACTATTAATGTTTAAATGGAAAAGCGTTTAAATAGTGAAAAGTTAAAAGTGGCACAAAATTTTTTATTATAATGCTTTGATGGTAAATATGATTTTTAAGTTGGTCAGGAAAAACATATAACGGTTAATTGGTTAAATGGAAAAGCGTTTAAATAGTGAAAAGTTAAAAGTGGCGAGTGGCACAAAATTTTTTTTATTATAATGGTTTGATGGTAAATATGGATGAAATAAAGTAGCGAGCAATTGAGAATTTTCGTCAA
>CAYZNB010000163.1:0-6573 GCA_964478535.1 uncultured Thermotogaceae bacterium | reverse complement strand
TAAAAAGTTTGTATGAAATAGGAAATTCATTAAGATAAAACAAAACTAAAGCAAAGGGTGTTTTAATGGATATTATATATTTTGAAAATCTTAAAAATTGCAATTATTTTGAACCCATTTATAAAAGACCGGGGATTTACTTTAAGACCATTATTGATGGAATAGAATTTGAAGCAAATTATGAAAAAAAAGAAAATGATTCAGTATATTTATTAAGAGCTTCAAAAAAACTTACTATATCTCATTGGGTTCATGCTTATGTTGTTAACAAATATTTTGAAAATGATTCTATAAAAGAAATAATAATTGATTCGGGAAATAAAAGATATAGAATTAGAAAAATTGAATTATTGAATAAAGAAAGTTGGATTTTAAAAGATTTATCAAAATTAAAAAGAAAAATTAAACAAACAGGCTCTCACTGCAGATTCTGCAAAATAAAATCTGAATGTCATCAACAACTTTTTGATGAAGGAGATATAACCGTAATACCCGCTATTGACGAACTTTTTTTAAAAAGATTTGATGAGATGAATATAGATTTTTTTAGTATAATTGAAACTGATCAAATGGATAAATTTGATAGAAGAACAAAAAAAGCCCTTTATAACTTGAAAGCTTACAAAGAAAAAAGAATTATACCTCTTTCACCTCAAAAACTTCCTAAAGATTATATTGTTTTTGATGTTGAAACATATTCAAGTTTTGATTTTTTATTTGGTTTTTTAGAAAATGATGTTTACACGCCTTTTCTAATTGAAAAGAATAATGACTCAAAAATTCATGAAATGATTAATTGGCTTTACGAAAAAAATAAAACGCTTGTACATTATGATCTAAACGACATAAAATCGCTTCAAAATATATCTAATAAATATAGAGAATTATCTCCAAAAATAGATAAACTTATTAAAAATTCTATTGATATATATGAAATAATAAATAAAAATTATGCTTTTCCAGTAACTTCTTACTCTTTAAAAGATATAAGCAAAACGTTTAATTTTGAATGGCGAACAGATTTGAACGGATACGCTATATTAATAGAATACCAAAGATATTTAAAAGGCGAAAAAAAACCTTTAGAAAAAATTTTAATTTATAATGAAGATGATTGCAAAGCAACAAAAATAATTTTAGATAACTTGCGAGAAAAAATATATGATAAATTTATTTGAAAATTTTCAAGAAGAAAATGTAATATTGGATTTTACTTCTCTACAAAATCAAAAAGCTTACTCATACCCTTCCTTACTTTTTTATAAAGGAAAAGATTTTGATGGAAATTTTCAAATTTATATATTTGCATATTTCGATAGAATACTAGAAACATATGAAAAAATCCCATATATAAATGAAAATACTAAAAAAATAACAGAATATTTTGATAAAAAATACTCTTTAGAGTACGTGTGTCAAAAATATAATAACATAGAATTTAAAGAATTACAGGATTTTCTAGAATTTTTTATGGCTACAGGTCAAACAGGCCTTATATACAAAAAAACAGCTGAAGATTCTTCTTTTGATAAGCAAATGTTACAAAGGTTTTCTAAATCTATTAATTATATAAATGCTTTTAAAAAGTGTTTTTCAAGTTATGAAGATAAAATTAATTTTTTTAACATAAGTATTTGTCTTTCTGAAAAAATTTTAATAGTCTCCTTAAACACCAATAAATATATTGATTCTATAAAAAATTTTGATACAGAAAAAGAAAAGAAATTTTTATGGTTAATATTAAATTCTATAGTTAAAACAGCCGTTCTAAATGACTTATACGAATTGGCCCCTTTTCATATAAATAAAAGTGTTATAGGTTTAAAATATGAGAAAGTTACTTTTGCTCAATTCAATAAATTAATTTGTATTTTTTTTAAAAATATATTTACTATGGAAAAAAACACTTATGAAATTTTTCAAAAATATTTTAAATATTTAAAATATTTTAATGAAAGAAAAGAAATCCCTTCTCCGTTAACAAAAGATGATAAAAAAATATGGGATTTGATTGAATATATGATCGTAGATAGACTTGTAAATAAAGAGAATTCTTTAGTTTTAAAAATAGAAGAAATAAGCAAAAATATTTTAGAAAAAGAGGAGAAAAATATTGAATAATTTTAAAAGTGGATTTGTAACCGTTGCAGGAAAACCTAATGTGGGAAAATCTACTCTTATAAACGCCTTAATGAGACAAAAAATAGTTATAACTTCTGATAAACCCCAAACAACAAGAAATAGAATTAATTGTATTCTAACCGAAGAAAATCACCAAATGATCTTGGTAGATACTCCCGGGATACATAAACCTCTTCATAAACTTGGTGAATACATGGTAAATATTGCTGTAAATGCTTTAAGAGGAATGGACTTAATACTTTTTGTAATAGATCCAGAAGATGGTGTAAGAAAATCTGATATGCACGTAGCCGAAATTATTTCAAAGTCTAATATTCCAGTTATTTTGATAATAAACAAAGTTGATAGTATTAAAAATATGAATAAAATAAAAGACGCTGAAAACAAAATAAAAGAAGTTAAAAGCGATTTTATAAAAGTGATAGAAACTTCTGCTATAACAGGAAAAGGCTTGGAAGAACTTAAAAATACAATTATTGAAACACTTCCTAATGGGCCTATGTACTATCCAGAAGACGTGGTTTCAGATAAACCATCTAGATTCATTGCTTCCGAATTAATAAGAGAAAAAATCTTTTTCCTTTTACAAGAAGAAATACCACATTCAACCGGTGTTGTTATAGAAGACTTTACAGAAAGAGAAAATGGAATACTTTATATAAGAGCTGATATATATATTGAAAAAGACTCTCAAAAACCTATAATGATAGGAAAAAATGGCACAATGATTAAAAAAATAGGCCAGTTAGCAAGAAGAGATATTGAAGAAGTTTTTGAAAGCAAAGTATTTTTAGACTTATTTGTAAAAGTAAGAAAAAAATGGCGAGAAAATGAAAATATGATAATGAATACAATGAGTTTTAAAAGTGATTTGAAAGGATAATTAAAATGGATAATCTTGAAAAAATTAAAAATTACATCCCTATTTACTGGAAAAACCGCAACAAAAATGATTGGGATTATTCAAAAAAATTAATAAATTTTACTTATGATGACATCATAGATGCTGAAAAGAGATTGTTGAGATTTTCATCTCTTATAAAAACTATTTTTCCAGAAGTCAAAGACGGTATTATAGAATCTAAGTTAATACAATCAAAAAAAATATTTGATAAATCAATATCAAATGTTTTTTTTAAATGTGATAACGATTTAGATATTGCCGGTTCAGTAAAAGCAAGAGGTGGCATATATGAAGTTTTAAAAATCGCAGAAAAATTAGCTTTAGAAACAGGCGATTTTAATTTAGAAGATAACTATGCTAAATTAAATCAAAAAAAATTTAAAGAGTTATTTTCAAAACATACAATTTTAGTAGGTTCTACAGGTAATTTGGGAATATCTATAGGTATGATATCTTCAAATCTCGGTTTTAACGTAGAAGTTCATATGTCTTCAGAAGCTAAAGAATGGAAAAAAGACTTATTACGTAAAAATAATGTCAAAGTCATAGAACACTCTTCTGATTATGTCTTTGCTGTAAAAAAAGCAAGAGAAAAATCACAAAAAAAACCTTACTCTTTCTTTATAGATGATGAAAATTCTAAAGAATTATTTTTAGGATATGCAGTTGCCGCCTTGAGAACCAAAAAACAACTTGAAAATTTAGAAATAAATATAAACAAAGAAAATCCTCTTCAAATATATATTCCATGCGGCGTTGGAGGAGCTCCCGCTGGAATAGCTTTTGGATTTAAGACTATATACGGAAATAATGTAAACTGCTATTATATAGAACCTACACACTCTCCTTGCATGCTTTTAGGAATTTCAACAAAAAAATATGAAAAAGCTAATATCTTTGACTATAATTTAGATAATTTTACTCAAGCAGATGGTCTTGCTGTAGCTGCTCCATCAAAACTAACTTGTAAGATGTCCGAACATTTAATAAAAGGCATTTATACCGTTGAGGATGTTGATATGTTTAAGAATCTATATGTTTTAAAAAAATACGAAAATATAAAAGTCGAACCTTCTGCGGCTTCTTCAATAGACGGTTATATTAAAAATTTAGATAAAAATGGAATTCACATATGTTGGCTAACAGGAGGAAGGTTAATTCCTGAAGATTTATTCAAAAAAATGTATGAAAAAGGCGAAAGAGAGTTTTTAAGTTATCATTAAGCAAATGAATATAAAATAATATTGTCAATATGAAAAATAATTAATTGAATCGATATCATAGACCCCTTACAAAATCCCTAAAATTTTTTACCCTGCCTAAAAAAGGCAGGGATTTTTTTATTTAACCTTCCAACAAATGACTTGCTGATTCAGATGAAATATTTGATTGTGCTCTAATAGTAACAGAAGGTTCTAACTGCATTCTCAAAACAGTTAATTCTTCCAAATCTTTAGCTTCTTCAAAATTCATTTCTTTTCCTCTTGATCTAAGAGATTCCTCGGAATTAAAAATTCCTTGAGCATTTTCAACTCTTGACTTTAATAAATTATAATTCATTTCTCTTTTTAGACTCAAATTCTCTAAATTTTCATGATTTTGAATTGTCTCTGTTTTTTCCTGCTTTGTTTTTTGAATATAATCTTTAGAAATTTCATTCTCTATTTTCTTAGGTTCAAAATCCTGATTATGTATTTTCATAACCTTCACTTCCTTTTAAGTAATAACTAATTTTGAAATTTCTTAATATAATAATTATAGACCTTTATTATTAAAAAGCAGTTACAAAATCACACGAAAGATATTAGCTAATTTTTTTTAAAACAAAATGAATATGTTCTGACCTGCCTATAAACCCCTCATTTCTACAATAAGAGTATTCATACTCGCAAATTTTTTCAAAATTTCTTTTTATTATTGAATTTGCGTATGGTCCAAAAACAACTTTTCCAGCAATATCTATTAATTTAAAATTATATTTTTCTGCAACACCATATATTTCATCAACAGAAAAAGGATGAGAATTAAAAACTCCAGACTCAGACCCTATAGGCAAAAAACCTTTTTTTTTCATTTCTTCAAAATCTAAAAACTCTCCATTAGAAATAAAATCTGCCGCAAATGAATAAAAACTATCAACAGACGCTATTAAAATACCATTATTTTTTAAAACTCTTTTGATTTCTTTCATTGATTTATCAAAAGATTCTACATAACTGAGAACATCTCCTTGAGCATTTATAATATCAAAAGAATCATTTTCAAAAGGTAAATTTTCAGCAAAACAATTAAAATAATTAACATTAGAAAAACTTTTTAATTTGTTTTTACAAATTTCAATCATATTTTTTGAAGGTTCTGCTATTGTCACATTATGCTCCAAAAGCAAAAAAAATTCTGCCCAAAAACCTGTCCCAGAACCCAAATCCAACACATTGTTTTTTTCATTATTAACAACATCTTTTATAAGTCTTTTTGTAATTTCATGATATAAATCCCAATAAGGCTCTTTGTATTGAGAATCATATTCAAAAGCAATTTTATTATAATAATCATAAGATTTTATATCAATCATCCCCTATCATTTATCTTTATAATCTGCCTTTGCAATAGTAAAACCAAAAACATTTTTTGATTTATTTTCAATAAGTCTGGCTATTTCTAAAAAAGTTGACCCTGTTGTAAAAACATCATCTATTATAATTAAATTTTCTGGTGGAGAGGCTTTTAATGAAATTTTATTTTTTAAATTTTCTTTTCTTTGCTTATGATCAAGTTGAGCTTGTCGTAATCTATTAGAATTTTCAAATAAATCAACTAGTTTAAAACCATAATACTTTGAAACATAATATGCAATCATTTTTGCGGGAATAAAACCCTTTTCTTTTACACTCTTTTTTATCGAAGGAGAAAAAGCAACATAATAATTATTATCAGGTAAATTCAAGTCTGAAATATATTTACAAATCATTTTACCAAAAACTTTATAAAGACTTTTCCTATGATTATATTTATAACTAATAATAGCTTCTGATAAAGGTGGTTCATATTTTCCATAATGGTATATCGTAAAATTTCCTTTTGTAAATGAAGGATTATAAAATTTTTTTATACAATTTTCACATATAATTTCATCAAATAAAATATCATTTTCACAAAGAAAACATCTCGTTTCTAATATTTCAGAAATAATTTTTTTTATTCAAATCATCCCCTTTAAAGCATATTATAACACAATTTAGCCATTAAGAAAAAAGTTGGTCAGGAAAAACAAATAATGTTTAATTGGTTAAATGGATAAGGGGTTAAATAGAAAAGCGTTTAAAATATTGGTTCTCTGCAAATTTTTGTGCGCAATTATAAAAAGTTGAAACTTATAAATATTAAAAGAAAATTATGTGATTTGTCATTTCGAACGAAAAAAAGTTCTTCTTTTGAGGAGAAATCTGCGATTTCTACTTTTATGTTTTGGAATAATTTAATAAAAAACCAAAATGCGCAGATCTCTCCTCCAAAAAACGTCGTTC
>CAYZNB010000162.1:0-6723 GCA_964478535.1 uncultured Thermotogaceae bacterium | reverse complement strand
GCGTAAGAAAATAGCATGTCTGAGCGTAGCGAGTTTGCTATTTTAGCATTTTTTGGCCGAGCGAAATTTGTTTTTTAGAAAATTTGATCTTGTGAGCGATTTATTTTATCCAATGTTTAACACATCATTATAAGCATTTACAAAAACTTGTCCACCCCGTCAACCTTCGGTTGCCACCCCTCAAGATGGGAATTAACTACTGAAGATTGTTTTAGCGTTATTTCTGATCAACTATAAAAATATCTACGTTGTCATGTGTGCTGTAACGCCGTGCAGAAAACGCGTGGCTGTTACACTACATTAGAAACAAAAAACATTGAAGATAAAAATGTTTTTAAAATTTTTACCTTTCAGCTTTCTACGGAACAATTTTTTTATTACAAGCACTTGTATTCGGAAATCCTATACCAAATCCCGTTCCTAAAGATATTGAAACGCTATTATTTAAATTTTTAAAATTTGCTGCAATAGCTGTTCCATCATGGACAAGTTTAAAATTAAACTCTTTATGTGTTTTCTTATAAATTTCTTCTGATAAATATTTTTCATAATCATTACTCATTTTTCCTAATTTACTGTAGCCGCCTCTATGAAAAAAATTTTTATCTATTATATAATTTGCTATACTAATCGCAATCTCATTTCCTATATCTAAATTTTTTTCCTTAGATTCTATATAAGAATCTATTATAACCTTTTGAAAATATTTATCTAATTGAACCTCATCAAAGTTTGATTGTAAATATTTTGATCGCTTTTTTTCAAGGTGCGTTATTTTTTCAAGAAAATCTTTATTAAAATGAGCGATACCTCTTTTTATAAAACTTTGACCAAAATCAAAAACAAGGTTTGCTTTTGAATTTTCTTTTATATACATTGAAACACCTGAAAGACCTAAATTTTGAGAATTTTTTGATAAATGAATATTATACGGATTTAAATTTAATTCTTTAAAAATCTTGTATATATTATTTTTAAAAATTTTTCCTAATAACCCTGTCGATAAACCTCCAGTTAAAACAACATTTTCCAAATTTTCCCAGTATTTAAATCTTTCTTCATCCCAATCATCTCTTTCAAATTTATGATTAATCTTTCCCCTTTTCAAAACATATAAAATTATCCCTAACCTTCTTCCAAATTTTTCAGCAATTATTTCTGATGTTTTTTTTACTTTTTCATCATTTGATTCTAAGCAACAGTTTAATTGAATTGGTAAATCTCTTTCTTCAATTTCTAATAAATTAATTTTTAAATCGTCAGCATAAATTTTTATCTCATTAATTATTTGCTCAGCTGAAAAAATTTCATAAGCTGTTTTATTTTCAATTTCGTTAATTTCAATTATATTAGGAATATTCACCAAAGGCATTTTATTTAATGAAATATCAGGTAATAAATATTCATCTTTTAAAAAAGGATTTTTCATTTTTGTCTCCTTTTTTTATTTAGGGCGATCTTAAATGATCGCCCTAATAATTAATTTTCGTTTGGTAATACTTTTACTAAATTTGTTATAAAGCTAACAGAAACAGGTGAGCCTTCTTCAAAAATTCTTTTTTCTGCCGGACTATCAATTTGAATTAATAACTCTCCAAATTCTTCTGTTGAAACGAATGATTCCATACTATTTCCCAAATAAACATTTGTATTTACTTTACCTTCAACAACACCTTTTCCTGGCTCATCAATTTTTAATGACTCTGGCCTTGCCATTAATACAGCTTTATCTCCTGCTTTTAATGAATCGTGGAATTTTTTAATTTTTAAAATTTTACCCTTGAAATCAACAATACACTCATTATTTTCAATATTTTTAACTTCAACATTAAAAAAAGCTACCTTTCCAACAAATCCTGCAACAAATTTACTGTCCGGATTTTCATAAATAGTAGAAGGATCTCCAATTTGCTTAATAAAACCATCTTTCATTACAATAATTCTGTCAGATAAACTCATTGCTTCAACTCTATCATGAGTAACATATATTGCAGTTATACCCATAGTTCTTTGAATTCTTCTAATTTCTACTCTCATTTGTTCTCTTAATAAAGCATCTAAATTAGAAAGAGGTTCATCTAATAACAAAACAGAAGGCTCTACAATTAAACTACGAGCTAAAGCTACCCTTTGTTGCTGACCACCAGATAATTTTCCTGGAGCTCTTTCAGCCAAATTTTCTAATCCCACTAATTTTAAAGTTTTCATAACCTTTTCTTTTATATGAGGCTTTTCCATTTTTCTTAACTTCAAACCATAAGCCACGTTATCAAAAACATTCATATGAGGAAATAATCCATAGCTTTGAAAAACTGTTGCTGTATCTCTTTTATTTGGAGGTAAAAAAGTTATATCATTATCTCCTAAATATATTTTTCCTTTAGTAGGAAGCTCAAACCCCGCAACCATTCTTAAAGTTGTAGTTTTTCCACAACCAGAAGGCCCTAACAACGTAATTAATTCACCAGGTGCTAATTCAAAATTAGCATTATTTACAGCAATTACATCGCCTTTTCCTTTTTTATCTTTAAAAACTTTAGTAACATTTTCAATCCTTACTGGAATAGAATTTTTTTTCATAATTTATAATTCACCTCTTAATTTCATTTTTTATACATTAAAATTCTTTTCTAAATTTTCACTTTGTCTTACAAGAAGTCTCATTATTCCAAATACAGCTAATACTATTATTATAAGAGCAGTTGCAAGAACACTTGCCAATCCAAACCTTAAATTTTCTGAAAAATTGTAAATTAATACAGTCATATGATACCATCTTGCAGAAATTAGAAAAATAATCGCACTAACTGCTGTCATTGATCTAACAAATGTATAAGACATACTTGAAATAAACGCAGGTCTTATTAAAGGTAATACGATAGTTTTAAAGACTGTAGGCATATCGGCACCTAAATCTTGAGCTGCTTCTTCAATTGCTGGATCAATTTGTCTTAAAGTCGCAACCCCGCCTTCCATTCCAACCGGAAGTTCCCTTATTACATAATTTATAATAATTATTACACCTGTTCCTATTAACAAAATAGGTGGTTTATTAAAAGCTAAAATATAACTTATACCTATAAGCGTTCCTGGAATTGCAAAAGGCGTTAAAATTAACCCTTCAAGAACTCTTTTTCCGGCAAACTTCTTTCTAACAACAACAAGTGCTGCTATCATAGATAAAATACCTGCAATTGGTGTTGCCACAATAGATAAAGTGAAAGTATCTGAAATGGCTTTAGCTCCTCTTTGAAGAGCTTCAGAAATATTTCTTAAAGTGAACGAATAATCTATTCCCCAGTTTTCAACAAAACAACCTGCCACTATAGTTCCGTATAAACTTATAATAAAAATAATTATTATACCTATAAAAGTTGCAAGTGCATATTTAACAGGTTTAGATGCCAATTCACTCATTCTCATTGAAGGTTTACCAGTTACCGTAACAAATGATTTTTTACTTACCCAAAATCTTTGAACTAAAAATGCGGTCATAGTAGGTAACAATAATAAAATTGATAATGCAGCACCATTACCTAATCTATTTAATCCAGTAACTTCTATATACGCTTCAACAGATAAAACTCTGTAAGATCCCCCTAAAAGTAAAGGATTAGCAAAATCTGCAAGAGAATTAGTAAAAACTAAAAGCCAAGCACTTAAAATTCCTGGCATTGCTAACGGCAGAGTAACCGTACTAAATGTTTTAAATCTCCCTGCACTTAAATCAAGAGCTGCATCTTCTAAAGTCGAATCTATCGCCTGTAAAACCCCTGACAAAGTTAAAAAAGCAATTGGAAACATACTTATTGTTTGAACAATAGTTAATCCACCAAGCCCATATATGCTAAAATCCCTTAATCCAAAGAGTTGTCTTGTAATCAAACCATTATTACCAAACAAAAGAATTATAGATAAAGTTAATGAAAAAGGTGGTGAAATAACAGGTAAAACTCCCATTGTACTAATAAATTTTTTAAATTTTAAATTTGTTCTTGTAACTGCAAAGGCAAATATAAATCCAATAATTGTAGAAACTGTTGCAGTATAAACTCCAAGCTTTATACTACCTTGAAGAGCTCTTAAATACTGTCTATTTGATAATATCATTTTCCATGTTTCTAAAGAAAACTCTCCTTCCTTTAAGAAAGTAAGTCTAACCGCTTCGAATAAAGGATAAGCAACAAAAACTCCTACTATTACAAAAAGAATTAAAATAACAAAACCCATTACAGGATCTCTAAAAAATTGTGAAATAAAAATTATTAAAAAGATTAGAAAAAAAGTTCCTATCATAAAAATATTTAAAAGATTAGAAAAATTAGCGTATTGATCTCTATTTAATAATAAAATCATTACACCTTCTATATCATATCCACTATCATCTAAGACAGGGGAAAAAACAAGTTCTACTTTTTGGCCATTAAATGTGTATTGATTAGGCGAGAAAAATTTCTCAATATAAAAAGCATAATCAATACCTTTATCAAAATCATCAGAATTTTCTATAGCCTGATAAAAAGTTATTAAATTTTCACTTTGATAAAAAACTTCTAATTCGTCAAATCCTGGAACTCCGTAAATATAAATTAAATCTATATCTCTGTGTTCTTTACTCATCTGCATTAACCACGAATTAATTTCAGAAGTTTCTCTAGGTGCTGCATCAGAAATCAAAGAAACCATTTTACTTTGATTTGTTTTTACTGTTTTTAAAAATGAACTTTTAATAGTATTAAAAACCCAAAAATCTATTATACCGACAAAAATCATAATGAATATAAATATCATTACCTTTTTTTTAGTAAACAAAGAAGATCACTCCCGTCATTCTCATATTTATAAAAAGCAGCCTTAAAGGCTGCTCATAAAAATTAATTTATCTTACTGCACCTATTTCTTTTGTCCATCTGTCAAGTAATCTTTGTTTGTTATCAGCATCCCAGACATAATCTTGATCTACAGTTTTAATTTCATCTAAACTGAAAGAAAGTGGGTTTTTTGGAGCAATTTTTGAAACAGGAATTACATACCATTCAGCAATCATAGCTTGAGCTTTTTGTTGAAGTACCCAATCATATAATCTTTTTGCATTTACTGGATCCGGACCATTTTTTATTAAAGACATAGAAGCAATTTCAAAACCTGTTCCTTCTCTTGGAATAGTTATAGCAACATTTGCACCTTCTGCTTTTAGTTTAACTAAATCATGTCCATAACCAATAGCTATAGGAATTTCACCAATTGCAACACTTTTTCCACCAGCTGAACCTGATCTTGTATACTGATCAATGTTTTTATCTAATAATTCTAAATACATAAATGCAGCATCTTCATCCATACCAAATAAATAGTTAATAGTAGTAACTAAATTATAAGCTGTTCCAGAAGTGTTAGGATTAGCAACTCTAACCATACCTCTGTATTTTGAATCGAGAATATCTAACCATCCTTTAGGCGCTTCTATACCTAATTCTTTTGCTCTGTCAAGATTTGTAACAAAACCTAAAGGGCCTAAATATAATCCTATCCAATAATTTTCAGGATCTCTATACTGTTCTGGAGTATTTACAGCAAATCTTGATCTGTAAGGAGTTGTTAAACCTTTTATTTTTGCACTGATATGATTAAGACCTACTCCACCAACCCAAATTGAAGCTTGAGGATTGTTTTTTTCTGCTTCCATTCTTGCTTCAGCTTCTCCACCAGACAATCTTACCCAATTAACTTTTATTCCAGTTTCTCTTTGAAATTCATCAAAAAGAGCTTTTGCAAGAGGTTCTTCCAAGGTAGTATAAACACCAACAGAATTTGCTAAACCAACAATTACAAAAAGTGATACAAAAACCAATAATAAAACTTTTTTCATATAGACTCCCTCCTCTTAAAATAGAAAATTTGGTACAATTTAATTATAATTTAATTATGTTATTATAATGTTAAGAAACAAGTGATACAATAAATAAAAAAAGGAGTTTCAAAAATGCATATATTAATTATTTTCTTCTTATTTATAATGGTATTTGCTATTACTTGGCTATCTTCAATAACTATTTTTAAAAAAGTTAGTAATATTTTTAAAAAAAATAATTATGCTACTGTTTTTGGTATCGTTAACGTTTTGATTCTAAATAAAATTTTTTACCCAAAATCAAGTGAAATTTTTTGGATAAAAAACATTGAAACAGGAATGTGGTTGTTATTTATATCACTAATTATAAACCTTTTGATAATAAAAGTCAATTATAATAATCCTGAAAAAATTGAAATATTTCCGAAATATTATTTAAATAACCGTTATTTTGTTATTTATCTATATTTTTTAGCAGGAACATTTGAAGAGTTAATTTTTAGAGGTTTTTTACAAAACAAATTAAATTTGTATATACATGGAAACTTTCATATTTTTAGCTATGCAAACATAATTGTATCTACTATTTTTGTGTTGATTCATTCTATTAATATTTTTTCGGGATTTGAAAACTTTAAAAAATTTGTAAAATTTTTACCTGGAAGAATTATATTTTCTCTTATATTAGGATTATCATTTCAGTACACTGAAAGTGTAATTTTTGGTATTTTAATACATAACTTTACAAACACTGTAAATATTCTTTGTTTAAAAAATATAGAGAAATAATATTTTGGTTCTCTGCAAATTTTTGTGAGAAATTATAAAAAGTTGAAACTTATAAATATTAAAAGAAAATTATGTGATTTGTC
>CAYZNB010000161.1:0-6753 GCA_964478535.1 uncultured Thermotogaceae bacterium | reverse complement strand
GGCTGTTACACTACATTAAAATCAAAAAACTGTTATTATTAAAATGTTTTTCCTTACCAACTTTCCAACTAATTATTATAAGCGTTTCCAAAAAACTGGTTCACCCCGTCAATCTTCGGTTGCCACCCCTCAAGAGGGGAATTAATTACAAATGCTTGTTTTAGCGTTTTTCCCAATCAACTGTCTGCTTACCAACTTTCTGATTTTTTAGCTACAAAACTAAAATAACTTTGTAATATGATAATAACATGTTATAATTGATATATCTTTTAAAAAAGAGGTGATACTATGAGATTGGTTACTAGAAGTGATTTTGATGGGCTTGTATGTGCAGTACTTTTAAAAGAATTAAATATGATTGATGATATTTTATTTGTTCATCCTAAAGATATGCAAGATGGAAAAATTGAAATTACCCCTAATGATATAACAACAAATCTTCCATATGTTAACGGCGTTCATTTATCTTTTGATCATCACTTAAGTGAAACAATAAGATTTGAAGAAAAAAAAGAAAATCATATTATAGATCCTAACGCACCTTCAGCAGCAAGAGTCGTTTATGATTATTACGGAGGAAAAGAAAGATTTAAAAACATCTCCGAAGAAATGATGGGAGCTGTAGATAAAAGCGATTCTGCTAAATTTTCTAAAGAGGAAATTTTAAATCCTTCAGGATGGGTTTTATTAAATTTTATAATGGATGCAAGAACAGGATTGGGAAGATTTAGAGATTTTAGAATTTCTAATTATCAACTGATGATGAACTTAATAGATTATTGTAAAAATCATTCAATAGAAGAAATATTAATGCTAGATGATGTAAAAGAAAGAACAGAATTATATTTTGAGCATGAGACTCTTTTTAAAAATCAACTTATGCGATGCTCTAAAGTTTTCAATAATCTTGTTGTAGTCGATTTAAGAGATGAAGAAACTATTTATGCTGGAAACCGATTTATGATTTACGCATTATATCCTGATTGTAATATTTCAATACATATATTATGGGGATTAAAAAAACAAAACACAGTTTTTGCTGTTGGTAAATCTATTTTTAATAAATCTTCAAAAACTAATATTGGAGAATTAATGCTTGAATATAATGGTGGTGGCCATGCTAATGCTGGAACATGTCAAATAAACAATGATGATGAAAAAAAAGTGTTTAAAGAATTAGTTGAAAAAATAAATAATGATGGCTAAATTAAACCCACAGCATATGCTGTGGGTTTAATTATTTTCAAACAATGAAAAAATTTTATTGATATTTTCTATTATAAAATCTGGTTTAATAGCTGATTTTTCTAAATCATTTTCACTAAAAACTCCTGTTTTCAATAACACACTTAATGCTCCTATATTTTTTGCTCCTATAACATCTGTATTTATATCATCTCCAATTACCAAAGTATTTTTTGGATTGCTCTTTGTCTTTTTTAAAGCTAATTCCAAAAAATTTTTAGAAGGTTTGCCAAGCAGAACTGATGTTTTATCACACGCTTTTTCAAACATTGAAACAAAAGCACCAGTATTTATACTAAAACCATCATTATCAATATACCATAATGTTTTAGATAATGCTAAAATTTCAGAACCATTTTTTATCATCCTAAAAACTTTATTTATTTCTTCATAAGAAACTTTATCACAAAAATCTCCTATTACAATATAATCGGGATTTTCTAAATTTTGATTGAGATAAGTCAAATCTACCTTTGCTTCGTCATGAACTAAAAGATAATAAGTTTTATCTTTATTTTGATTGGCAAATTCCACTACTGCACTTATAGGCGTAAATACTTCTTCTTCTTTCACTTGAGTAAAACCCATTTTTAAAACATTTTCATAAACATCTTTTACACTTCTTGCATCTGTATTAGTAACAAAACTCATTTTAAACCCTTTGCTTTTAAGTTTCTGCAAAGTTTCATCTGCACCATTATATGCAACACCTTTTTCATAAATAGTTCCATTCAGATCTAAAATTATATTTTCTATTGAACTCAATTTCATTTTTTCAACCTCATCGCAGTAAAATAAACTGTATCTCCCTCTTTAGCACCATGAATGTGCGAACCAAATTCCGACATTTCTCCAAAATTTCTTTGTTCAGTTATTTCAAAATTTAAATTTAAAAACATTTCTTTTATAGAATCAATATCATACAAAATCCTTCTTTCTAAAGGAATTGATTTTAAAGTTTGAGAGTTTTTTTCAAGATGTATTAAAAAAGTAAAAATTTCTGAATTTTCTTTTAAAATCCTATCTATTTTACCTATAGGATATTGACCATATTTATTAATATAACTATTTGAACCTAACATATCTATAACATAGTCAATTATATTTTCTTTTAAAGGAATTGACTGACAATCACCAGCAATTAAAACTATATTTTTAAGATTTTTCTCTTCTAAAAATATTTTTATATGCTTTAAATAATCGAAATTCAAAGAATTTATAACAAAATACGAATTAGTAAACTGAATATTTTCAATATAATAACTAAAAAATTGCCCGTTAACATCATTGATATCTAAAAATACTTTGTTATTAAAGTCAAAATTATTAAAATTATTTTTCATCCAATTGAAAGTTTTTTCAATTATACCCGTTAAAACAGGAGTAGCAGTTTTATGATAATTATTTTCAAAATCGAAGTCATATTCTAAATTTTTATCGAAATAATCTTCAATTTTTAAAATACCATCTTCTATATCCGCAATATAACCGCAATCACAAAAAAGTTTGCCTTTAAAAACATAATTATTTTGGATATTCTCCGAATTCAATTGTAATCCTTTTTGACATTCAGGACAACTCATATTATTTAGAAATAATAAAGGAAACCCTATTTTTGAAGCTTTAACTTTTTTATCTATACTAATATTATGCCTTAAAATATCTAATTTTTCATCAAGGATTTTTAAAGATTTATTGCGTTCTTCGATTTCCTCAATAATTTGCTTTCTCTTATTACTTAAAATATCTTCAATCAAATCTTTATCATTTAAACTATGAAAAGGTTTCAATCTTTTTATCGACATTATTTTTTGAATCTCAACAATACTAAAATTTAGTTCCTTTAATTCTAATATACCTTCCATAGTATTCTCACAACTTTTATCAAAATGATACTGATTATGAACTTTATCTGGATTTAACAGGGATAAAGAAATATAATATCTTACTGTATCCGCAGAAACATTAAATTTTTTTGAAAATTCTCCTATTTTCAATGCTCCATCTCCTTTCAAAATTTAATTTTTAAAGATTTAATTTTAAATTTATAGAAAATGAAATATTTGTACCTTTTTCATTCGTTTTTTCTATCCATATTTTACCACCCATCAACTCAACTAGATTTTTACATATAGATAAGCCTACTCCTGTTCCGCCAAATCTTCTCGTCATATACTCCTCACTTTGGTTAAAAGGCTCAAAAACATTTCCTATATTCTCTGTTTTTATTCCTATACCCGAATCAGCTATTGAAAAAATCACCTTATAATAAATATTATTTTCTTCTTCGATAATTTCTAATAAACTAGCTTCGATTTTTATAAAACCTTTTTCTGTATATTTTATAGAATTATTAATCAATTTTTCTATAATTCCACAAATTTTTTCTTCATCACTAATAAAACATTTTTTTAATTTTGAATCATAAGAAAAAATAAAATCTAAATTTTTTTCTTTTATTTCTTTTACAAACTTATTAATTATTTTATCAAAAAAAACTTCAAAAGTGAACCTATTTTCATTTATCCTCATATTTCCATTTTCAATATCAGAAAGATTCAATAAATTTTCAATTATTGGAAGCAATCTTTTGCCTGAATCTAATACTATATTAAAATATTCATCTTTTTCTTGAGCTAATTCACATTTTTTACCAAGTTCAGACCCTGAAATTATACCTATAAGAGGCGTTCTTAATTCATGACTCACTTTTGAAATCAAAACGTTTTTTGCTTCATAAGCTTTTTTTAATTCTTCATTACTCTTTTTTATCTCCCATTCTCTTTTCTTTAAATTATTTGCTATTTTTATATACTTATTCAATATTTCTATTATCTCAAAATATTTTATACTTTTTTCACTTATATTATAATTACCTTCAGAAATTTTATCCATAATTTCAAACAAATTATTTATTGAATTTTTTAATACTTTTCTCATTATAAAATTTACAATAATTATTATTGCCATAATTGTAATAACCCATATTAATAATGACAAAACAAAAACATAATTAAAACTTGATGTATATTCTTCTAAAGTAAATTTTATATACAATTTTCCTAAATAAAAATTTTGATAATAAATATCAGTAGATTTAATTATATGGTTTTTTGAATCAAAATGTTTTTTCGAATTTTTAGAAAATTCATATATTATCTCATCACTTGAATTATTAATTATTATTTCTAAAACATTTGGATTGTTGGAAAAAGTTTCTCCAATTTTTGTCACACTTAAATTATCAATTGTCCATAAGGGTAAAATTAAAATTTCAGAAATTTCTTCAAAACTCGAGTTTATATCGCCTCTAACTTTTTCAATAGTAAAAGAGTAAAATCTTCTATTTTCAAAAAATATTATTATCAGCAACATAGCAGTAATAACTGATACAAGAATAACTGAAATATAAGATGTAATAGACTTTTTAATTTTAATCAACTCCTAAAATTTTTTAAGTTTCAAAAACATTATTATTTATGACTTTGAAATTAATTAAAGATTAAATTATTTTAATAAATTATACCATAATTACAATAAATTTAAAAGTATTTTTTTGAATTTTAGAATTTTGAATTAACCCCTTAAAATGTTATAATAAGATATATAAAAAGTTTCCTTTGCGTTTTTAATTAAAAGAAAAAGGGGGAGAATTATGTTTAAAACTATTTCTTCAAAATTTTTGATTCCCACAGTTATTGCTTTAACAATTTTCACTGTATTCATGTTAATTTTTACTTATTTCAGTACTTATAATGCTCTTTTAGACGAGAGAAAAAAAGCCGTTACAGATCTCGTTGATTTTACTTACGGATTAATAGAATCTTTTGATCAAAGAGTAAAAGAAGGGGAATTGACTTTAATTCAAGCACAAAATGAAGTACGAAAAATCATTCCAAATATGCTTTACGAAGGTGACAATTACATTTTTGGTTATGATATGCAAGGAAACATCATGATTCCTTTTCAAACAAGAGTTGTTGGAGATAATTTAATAAATGTGATTGATGCTGAAGGAAATTATCTCATAAGAGATTTAATAACTATAGCAAAAAATTACAGCAAAGGTTATCATAGTTATTATTGGGACCTTCCAGGAATGCAAGGATTAGGTTATAAAGTTTCTTATATCAGAACTTTTGAACCTTGGGGATGGTGGTTTGGAACGGGAGTATACGTTGATTCTGTAAAAGAAGCAACTATAAGAATCTTTTTTACTCAATTAATATTATTTATAATTTCAATCTCAATAATAATTTTTATTATTATTTTCAATAGTCAAAGAATAAGAAAAGCACTCTTTTTATTCAAAAATAATATAATAGAATTTGGAAAAGGAAATTTAACAATAAATTTCAAAGAAACCAGTAAAGATGAAATAGCTATGATTGCAAAAAATCTAAATGAAACAACTGATTCATTCAAAGAAATAATAACAAGAATTCTTGAAGCTGCAGATAATTTGTCTAGTTCCTCAACTGATTTGGCTTCCGTTTCAGAAGAAACTACTGCAAGTACTGAAGAAATAAATTCAAATGTTATAGAAATTAGTAATAATATCGAAAATGTTTCCGGTTCTATTCAAGAAGTCAATTCAGGTGTTGCGGAAATTTCAAATTCTGCACAAACACTTTCAAATCTTGCTCAAAAATTAAATACAGATGCTGACAAAGCTTTAGAAACAACAAAATCTGGAGAAAATAGTATTTTAGAAATAGAAAAAGTTATTCTTGAAGCTACCGCTCAAACAAAAGAAACATCAAGAATTGTTAGAATTGTTGAACAAAAATCTCAAAATATTGGAGAAATAGTTGAAAAAATTAATTCAATCGCAGAACAAACTAATTTACTCGCATTAAATGCCGCAATTGAAGCCGCTAGAGCAGGAGAGGCTGGTAAAGGTTTTGCTGTAGTTGCTGATGAGATAAGAAAACTTGCAGAACAAAGTAAATTAACGACATCTGAAATAGAAGATATTTTAAAAGAAATAAAAACAGGTGTAGATGATGCCGATAAGGCTACTGATAAAACTGTTCATATTGTTGAGGAAATATCTTTAAAAGCTAAAAAAATAGAAAAGGAATTTAATGAAATAATCAATAAAATCAAAGGAATAGATGCTTCAATTTCAGATTTAACAGCAACAAGTCAAGAACAAAGTGCTTCAACAGAAGAAATGTCAGCTGCAATGGATAAATCTTCGCAAATGATGGTTAGCATTTCTAAAGAAATGCAAAATATTTCTGATTCAATTTCTTATCAGTCTCAAGGAGCTCAACAAGTAAGTGCTAATTCTGAAGAATTATCTGCTTTATCAGAAGAATTACTTACACAAGTTAAGAAATTTAAGATATAATCTTTTTAAAGATGGTTAGCAGTTAGGAAAAACAAATAAAGTAGACAGTTGGTTAATTGGAAAAGCGTTTAAAAAATTGAAAAGTGGCAAGTGACACAAATTTTTTTATTATAATGCTTTGATGGTAAATATGGATGAAATAAAGTAGCGAG
>CAYZNB010000160.1:0-6788 GCA_964478535.1 uncultured Thermotogaceae bacterium | reverse complement strand
TCTTCTATATTCGTTCATATCTGTATATTATCATATTTTGTGTATGCTGTCAAACGTTTTATACACAAAATATGATTAAATTATGATTAATGAAGTGCTATCCATCCCACCCCTAAAGGAGTGGGCTTTTCGCACTAGACTGTAAATTATTATTTTTTTATATTATATACTATTTTACTTAAATTAGAAAATTAATTTTTATTGAACTATAATATTTCAATATGTTATAATATAATCATATGATATTTTATATTTAATCTAAAATACTCCGAGTCTTTTTTTCTAAGGGAAACTATGAAATAAAGACCGTTAGGGTATAACTGGAAACGGTTGTGCCTCCCATTGGAAAGGAGTGTTAATTTATTCTAAAAGATTTTACATAATCTTTTAGTAATTTAACTTCTTTTCCGTAATATTATGAAAGGGGGTTAAATTTTTTTTAAGCGATGTCAAAAGGTAATTTAATCATCTAATAACCAAATCAGGAGGGGATTGTAATGAAAAAATCAAAGTTGGTCGGAATTTTAGTTATTTTACTTGTATTAGTAGGAGCAGGGTTAATATATTTTTTTAATTCTAATAAAGATGATGGAGATAATGTTATTGATAACAATAGTTCAAATTCAATTTCAACTGTATCAAATGATAAAATCACTTTAATTTGGGATAGTGATACTAAATTCGAAATATCTGTAGATGAAATAAAAGATTTGAGTTATGTTGTTAAAGAAATAAAAAGAACTAATGACGATGAAGAGATAATTGATCAATACCCTATAAAAGGAGTTACTTTAAAAGATCTTTTACTAAACTTTGATAAAAAAATTGAAGATTTAGATTATATAAGATTAACTGCTGGAGATGGTTATTCTTTAGAAGTGCCTAATCATATTGTGCATAATAAAGATATAATTCTTGCTTATGAAATAGATAATATGCCTTTAAAAGAAAACACTAAACCGATTAGAGTTTTCATTCCTGAAGAAGAAGCGATGTATTGGGTGAGAAATTTAGTTGAAATTAGCATGGTCGCTTTAAAATCTAATATTTCTTCTCAAAATAATAATACCGCTGATAAAATTATTTTTTTCGAATCTTTAATAAAAAATTTTAATGCTGTTGAATACGATGGAAATTCTGATCAAAAGGCAATAAAAACTTCCGATTTATTTAACGACATTGAATTGTCTGAAAGCATTTATTTGTTAGCTGTTGATGGTTTTGAAAAAAATGAAGAATTTAAAACTTTTGTTGAGCAATATATTCTTACTGAAGGCGTAAATACTCCTGCATATAGAGGGCCTGATCTTCCAAAGGGTATGCATGTAAGAGATCTTGTGTGGGTTTTTAGCAATAAAACTGGTGTTTTTTCTGTAAATAGGGGTTTAGAAATTTTTGATGCTCACAAAATTAATGATGATTCTGGAATAAATTTATTAGAATTAACTAAAAGGCTTAATATGAAAACTTCTGAAACATATTTATTAGAAGCGTCTGATGGTTATTCTGTACAGGTAACTCACGAAGATCTTGAAAAGGGTATAGTTTACATAAGAAGAAACGGTGAGGTTTATTCCTTATTTGAAGATCTTCCAAAAAATACCTCTGTAAAAAATTTGCTTTTTATTACTCCAAATTAAATAATTAGGAGGGTTTTCTATTGAAAAATTCTTTTTTAAGAAAGTTTAGTATTTTTGATTTAGTTTTAATTTCCTTGATGGCTTGTCTTGGGATAGCTACAAAACCTATAATAGTTCCTATAGCTCATATGATAACTGGGCCTTTATTTATTCCCGGCGGAGTTGTTGCCGGGGGTTTTTATATGATGTGGCTTGTGATTGGTTCATCTTTTGTTGGTAAATTTGGAACTGCAACTTTAATTTCAACTATTCAAGCAATTGTTGTTATAGCTTTAGGTTTTTTTGGAACTCACGGAATAATGAGCTTTTTTACTTATATTTTACCAGGTATTGCTGTAGATTTAGTTTTTATATTTTTTAAGAATAATAAATATTCGTTGACTTTTTGTTTTTTAGGTGGAATTGCTGCAAATATAAGTGGAACGTTTTTAGTAAATCTTGTTTTTTTTAGACTTCCTTTTATTCCTTTAATATTAAGTCTTTCAACAGCTGCTTTATCTGGAGGATTAGGCGGGATGGTTGCTTATTCCGTTGTAAAAAAATTTAAAAATAAAATGGAGAATTTTATTTAATAATTTCAAGGAGTTGTTTTCAATGAAGAAAAAAAACATCTTTTTATATTTGCTTTTTATTATAATCTTTATTTTTGTATCTTGTGAAAAAACTGAGGAAGATAACGATACTTATATGTTATCTTTAAATTTTTTAGGGGATATTTCAAAGCCTTTAGCTTTAAATAATTTAAATAATTTTGAAGATATTTCTTTAATAGAACATAGAGAAAATAAAATTCAAGCGATTAAATTAGAAAAATTAATTAATACGCTTCAACCTCATACCGAAAAATTTGAAATTCTTTTTAACTCTTATGATGATTTTAGTGTTATAATTAATAATGATAATTTAGAGGAAAGCTATTTATCTTGGAATAATAAAAATGGTTGGGAATCTATTAATAAAAATCATCCTATTAGTAGTAATATTAAAAATATCAAAGAAATTATAATAATTTCTTCTAATCCTTCTTTAGAAAACACTTTTAATATTATTCAGCCAGACAAAAATTTAATGAGTTTATCTGTAGGTCAAATGTATAAAGACGGATATTCTTTAATTTCTACTTTTAGAGGAAAATCTACGTTTAATAGTAACGGTCAAGATTTAGAAGCAATAACATTTTATTTGAATAAAAAAGTAGATTTTGAAAAATATATTAGTTTTAACAACAGAAACAGAATTCTTGTAATAGGTAATAAAGGTGAAGTCGAATTTTTAAGACAAAATGGAATTTTTATTCTTGGAAAAAACAATATCAATTATATGATTGGAAATGATTTAACAATAGAAAATGTAAAAGGGTTGGTCTTTAATGCTCCTGAAAAATTAATTACTAATGTTTATAAAGATACAAAGGAATTGCTTCTTAAAGAGGAAAGAGTTTTATTGATTTTAATTGATGGTCTTGGTTATCATCAATATGAGTATGCTAAAAACAATGAATATATTCCTTTTTTAAGTAGTTTACCTGAATCTGAAAGAATAATTTCCGCTTTTCCACCTGTAACTCCCGTAAATTTTTCTGCATCATTAACTGGTGAACTCCCACATATTAATGGAGTATATCAAAGAGGTATTAGACAAACTCATTTGCCTACAATATTTGATTTTTGCAAAGAAAATAAAAAAGAATCTGCCGCGGTTATTGGGCCAATTAATACGATTGAACTTGAAATTAGTCCTGTTTTTTCATTAGATTTAAATAATGACGGAAGTACCGATGATGAAAAAACTAAAAATGCTTTAAACTTATTTTCTAATAACTATGATTTAATTTTCGTTCATTATAAAGATGTTGATATAGCTGGTCATAATTTTGGAGATTTCGACAAAAAAACCTTTGAAGAAATTAAAAAAATAGATGGTTATGTAAAAAAATTAGTAGAAAATTGGGATGGAAGAGTGATAATTTATTCAGATCATGGTATGCATAAAACTGATGATGGTGGTTCGCATGGAATTTTAACTCATGAAGACATGTTTACGCCTTATTGGATATTTTAAATGGAGGGAAATATAGTGAATAAAAAAATTTTGATATCTTTAACAGTGATTTTATTGATTGTAGTAGTATTTGCTTTTTTGAATAGAGGGGATAAAGAAGATAGACTTCTCAGTCAAAGAGAATCTAAAATTTTTATAAGATTAGCTGATGAAGAAACAATAACAGTTAGTTTTGATGATATTTTAAAATTAGATCAGCATGAATTTAAAACAGTTTTAAGAAGTAGTTCTTCAGATGATAAAGAACATCTTTACAAGGGTATAAAATTAAAAGACTTGCTAGAATCTTACAATATAAATGTGAACGAAATAAATCAGGTAATAACAAAAGCAGTAGACGGATATGCTGTTGTTTTAACTTCACAAGAAGTAAAAGATGATAACAATGTTTATATTGCATATGAAATAGATGGAGTTCCTTTAGCTCCCAAAGATAAAGGTGGCTCAGGTCCTTATCAGATAATCATTACTAAAGATCCTTTTGCTCAAAGATGGAATAAATTTTTAATGGAGTTGGAAATTCGTTGAATTTACCAATATTAATTAATGATTTAAAATTTAAATTTTCTGAAAAAAGTGAATATTTATTAAACGGAATAAATTTAGAAGTTAATAAAGGTGAAGTCGTTGCTATTGTTGGGTATAGCGGAATCGGAAAAAGCACTTTATGTTATTGTATTAGTGGTATTATACCTAACATAAAAAAAGGTTTGATGAGTGGAGAAGTATTGATTAATGGTGTTTCAACAAAAAAAATGAATATTTCTGAAATATCCCAATCATTAGGAATTGTTTTTCAAAATCCTGATACTCAGTTATTTTCTCCTACTGTAGAAGATGAAATTGCTTTTGGCCCTGAAAATTTCGGAGTATTGAGAGAAGAAATAGAAAAAAGAATTTCTGAATCACTTGAAATAGTCGGAATGAGCAAACATCGTTTAAAAAACCCTAAAAAACTTTCTGGAGGCGAAAAACAGTTAATTGCTTTAGCTTCTGTTTTAAGTCTCAAACCAGAAATTTTAATTTTTGATGAAGTTATGTCGCAGCTTGATAATGATAGTAAAACTCGTATAAAAAATCTTATTCTGAAATTAAAAAAAGAGGGCAAATCAATTGTTATGGTTGAACATGATTTTGATAATTTAGATGTTGCAGAACGTGTTTTGTGTCTTAATAATGGTATTTTAAATAGGTATAATGATAAAATTTTGGAGATTTAAATAATGAATATTTCTTTAAAAGATGTTTCATATAATTATGAAAAAAATAATTTGATTCCTACAATAAAAAATTTGAATATCGATATATCTAACAAAGGTTTTACTGCTCTTATTGGTTCAAATGGGAGTGGTAAAACTACTATTGGAAAATTGATGGCGGGTATTTTAAAACCTACAAAAGGAAATATTTTTTACAATGATGAGAATATAAAAAATATGTCTCTTGGATCAATTGGAAAAAATGTTGGTTATATTTTTCAAGATCCCGAAAGACAAATATTCGCTCCCACAGTTAAAGAGGAGTTAACTTTTGTATTGAAAATCAAAGGTTTTTCTGAAGAAGAAATTGAGAATAAAGCTGAAAAAATGTTATTAAAATTTAGATTATCTCATTTAAAAGATAATTTTCCTTTCAATTTAAGTAGAGGTGAAAAGCAAAGACTTGCTTTGGCTGCTGTGTTGATAAATAGCCCTAAATTTCTTATTTTAGATGAGCCTACAACGGCTTTAGATATAAGATGTAAAGAAGAACTTAAAGATATTTTAAAAAATCTTTTAAATCAAAATATTGGTATGTTAGTTATAAGTCATGATTATAAGTTTATAGATAATTTTGCGGATAGAGTTATAGAAATATCTGGTGGTGAAATCAAAAATGACCATTTTAAAAAATAATTCTAATCAACTTGATCCAAGATCAAAAATAATTTTGGTTATGTGTATTTCTACACTTGCAGTATTTTTTCAAAATATTTTTTGGATGATTCCTCTTTTTATTTTTACATTATTAGTATCTATTTTTTTTAAAAGTAACTTCTTTAATTTGATATGGAAATTTAAAAAGTTTATTGGAATTTTTGTAGCTATGATTTTTATTCAAAGTATATTTGTTTCGGGTGGAGAAGAAATTCTTAAAATAGGAAATTTTACTTTAATTTCTACTTTAGGTATATATAATGGTGTTTCGATCATTTTAAGGTTTTTAATAATAATAGTTTCTGCTTCTGTTATGGCAACTTCAAGTTCAAGAGATATTGTTCAAGGTCTTTATCAATGGAAAATTCCTTATGAAATTACTTTTATGGTTGCTGTTGCAGTTCGTTTTCTTCCTATGTTAAAAGAAGAAGCTTCAGATATGTTTATCTCTTTACAGTTAAGAGGGGTAGAGCTTGAAAAGCTCTCTTTAAGAAAAAAACTGAATATTTATTCTTATTTATTAATGCCAATGATAGCAAGTGTTATAGGAAAAGCTGGCGAATTATCTTTAGCTGTTGAAATGAGAGGGTTAAGAGCTGATTATAAAAGAACGAGTTTTAAAACGCTTAAATTAAGATTTAATGATTATATTATTATGTTATTATCTGTTTCATTTACTTTTTTAATATTATTTTTTTATTTTTTTTAGCTTCTATGTAGTTTTTTGTAGGGTGGTTGGAAAATTGAAAAAGGAAAAGCGTTAAAAACATTTTAATAATAACCGTTTTGTGTTTTTAATGTAGTGTAACAGTCACGCTGAAATTTGCATGGCGTTACAGCACTTATGATAATATCGGTATTTTATAGTTGGCATAAGGAAACTCATTAAAAATAAATGCTTATAATAATGAAGTGGTAAACATTGGATAAAATTATTTGTTGGTTAGTTGGTCGGTTGAAAGGAAAAACATTTTAATAATAACCGTTTTGTGCTTTTAATGTAGTGTAACAGCCACGCTGAACTGTGCACGGCGTTACAGCACTTATGATAATATCGGTATTTTATAGTTGGCATAAGGAAACTCATTAAAAATAAATGCTTATAATAATAAAGTGGTAAACATTGGATAAAATAAATCGCTCACAAGATCAAATTTTCTAAAAAACAAAT
>CAYZNB010000159.1:0-6828 GCA_964478535.1 uncultured Thermotogaceae bacterium | reverse complement strand
TTTATAAGTTTCAACTTTTTATAATTGCCCACAAAAATTTTCAGAGAACCAAAATTTTTTTGTTTGACTTGCCACTCGCCACTTTTAACTTTTCACTATTTAAACGCTTTTCCATTTAAACATTTTTTGTTTTTCCTTGACAACTTTTACATTTTTAGGAAATTCATAAATCTGTTTTTTAATTTTTCTTTCTACCCAAAAGCTACACATTTAATATTAGCTATTCACCTCTTGATAATTTTCAACACAAAAATATTATTGTATTAATATTGACAATACAATAATACAATGAGATAATATTGTATGAAGATAATAATTAAAAGGAGATGAGAAAAATGTTTAATAACGAAAAATATCAACTTAACAAGAACCTTGCTCAAATGCTTAAAGGTGGAGTAATAATGGATGTAGTTAACGTAGAACAAGCAAAAATCGCTGAAGAAGCTGGAGCAGTTGCGGTAATGGCTTTAGAAAAAGTCCCCTCTGACATAAGAAAAGAAGGCGGAGTAGCAAGAATGTCAGATCCTAAAATGATAACAGAAATAAAAAATGCTGTTACAATACCTGTTATGGCTAAAGTTAGAATAGGTCATTTTGTTGAAGCTCAAATTTTAGAATCATTAAAAGTCGATTATATAGATGAAAGTGAAGTTTTAACTCCTGCAGATGATGAATTTCATATTAATAAAAAGATATTCAATGTTCCTTTTGTATGTGGAGCAAGAAATCTAGGTGAAGCATTGAGACGAATTTCTGAAGGTGCAAGTATGATAAGGACAAAGGGAGAAGCTGGAACTGGAAATGTTGTTGAAGCTGTAAGACATATGAGAAAGATGAATGATGAAATAAATTATGTCAGAACTTTAAAATATGAGCAACTTGTAAAATATTCGAAAGATCATGGTTGTCCTATCGATCTTCTTATATATGTGAATGAAAATGGTAAATTACCTGTAGTTAATTTTGCAGCTGGTGGAATTGCTACACCTGCGGATGCAGCACTTATGATGCAGCTTGGTAGCGAAGGGGTATTTGTAGGTTCGGGAATATTTAAGTCTGAAAATCCTATGATAATGGCAAAAGCAATAGTTGAAGCGACTACTCATTTTAATAATCCTGAAATATTGGCAAAAGTATCAGAAGGTCTTGGAAAAGCTATTCCTGGAATAAGTATAAATACAATACCTGAAAACGAATTACTCGCTGAAAGAGGATGGTAAAATGTTGAGAATTGGAGTTCTCGCACTTCAAGGTGGATTTATAGAACATTATAATATGTTAAAAACTATTGATAATATAAATCCTATTTTAATTAAAGAAGATAAAGATTTTGAAAAAATAAATGGTTTAATAATACCTGGCGGAGAAAGCACAACTTTGATAAAAATGATAAAAAAATATAGTTTAGATAAAAGTATAAAAGGATTATCAGATAAGAAAATACCCATATGGGGAACTTGTGCCGGAATGATTTTGTTAGGAAAAAATATTAAAAACAGCAATCAAGAAACTCTTGGAATAATCGATTATGAAACTGAAAGAAATGCTTTTGGAAGTCAGCTTGATAGTTTTATAACGAATAAAAAAATTGAAAAAGTATCAGAAAAAGAAATACCTTTAATTTTTATAAGAGCTCCGATAATTTCAAATTTAAATCCAAATATTGATATTTTAGCTGAATATGATGAAAAAATAATAGCAGTAGAAAAAGATAATATATTAGCAACATCTTTTCATCCTGAATTATCTGAAGATAATACTTTTCATAAATATTTTGTTGAAAAATGTAATTTCGAGGGCTAATGCCCTCGAAATTTTTTTATTTAAATTTTAATCATCCCAATATTGAGTTCCTTCTGTATCAATAAATCCCCATTTTCTATTTAATCTAACTCTCGCTACTCCTTTTGAAAAGTTTTCTACTTCTTCGTAAATAGTTTTTGCAATAAGATTTCCTTCTGTATCAATAAATCCCCATTTATCATCTTTTCTAACTTTTGCATACCCTTCACTAAAATTTTCTACTCTATCATAAAATGTAATTTCAGCAATTATATTTCCTTCTATATCTATAATATAGTCTTTTTGATATTTTCTAACTTTTGCTAATCCTTCATAAAAGTTTCCTACTCCGTCATAAATAGGTTCTACAACTACATTTGCTTTTTTATCAATAAATCCCCACTTCCCGTCTAACATAACTCTTGCCAACCCTTCACGAAAGTTTTCCACTCTTTCATAAATTGGTTCTGCAATTACGTTTCCTTTTGTATCAATAAATCCCCACTTCCCGTCTAACATAACTCCGGCTAATCCTTCATTAAAATTTTCCGCTCTTTCATAAATTGTTTCTATAAAAATTTCTCCTTTTCTGTTTATATATCCCCATTTACCTTCTAATTTAGCTCTTGCTAAATCGTCATTAAAATTTCCTATCGAAGAAAAAAAAGGTTTAAGAAATTTCCTTTCTCTTATTAATAACGTATAATAATAATCTGACAATTGAACTCTTGCTAATCCTTCATGAAAATCTTCAATTTCAGTATAAAAGAAATTAGATAGTTTCTCTCCATTTTCATTTATAAGACCCCACCTTCTATCATAATGGCCTATAAAAAAAGAGTCAGAAAAAATTTTAACATCCTGATAAATAGTTGGTACAACTACATTTCCTTTTGTATCAATAAAACCCCGCCTTCCATTCAACATAACTTTTGCCAAACCTTCTTGAAAGTTTTCTACGCTATCATAAATAGGCTCTACAACCACTTTTCCTTTTGTATCAATAAAACCCCACTTTCCATCTAATCTAACTCTAGCTACTCCTTCTTGAAAGTTTTCTACGCTACCATAAATAGGTTCTGCAATTACATTCCCTTTTGCATCAATAAATCCATACATTCTGTTTAACCTAATTCTTGCTATTCCTTCATTAAAATCTGCGATTCCACGAGTTCTATCATAAATAGGTTCTGCGATTATATTTCCTTTTGTATCTATCAGTCCCCAACTTTCATTTAATCTAACTCTAGCTACTCCTTCTTGAAAGTTTTCTACTTCTTCATAAATAGGTTCTGCGATTATATTTCCTTTTATATCAATAAATCCATACATTCTATCTAACCTAATTCTAGCTATTCCTTCTTGAAACTCTTCAATTCCACGAAATCTATCATAAATAGGTTCTGCGATTATATTTCCTTTTGTATCTACTAGTCCCCACTTATCATTTAAACTGACTCTAGCTACTCCTTCTTGAATGTCTTCAATTTCATTATAAATTGGTTCTGCGATTATATTTCCTTTTGTGTCTACTAGTCCCCATTTATCATTTAAACTGACTCTAGCTACTCCTTCTTGAAAGGTTTCAACCTCTTCATAAATTGCTTCCACAATTACATTTCCTTCTGCATCAATAAATCCCCATTTGTTATTTAATCTTATACCTATTATTCCATCAATAAAACCCCACCAACTACCATCATAAATTGGTTCTATAATTACGTTTCCTTCAGTATCAATAAACCCACATTTTCTATTCAACCAAAATCTAACTAATCCTTCTCGAAATCTACCTAATTCATCATAAATTGGTTCTACAATCACATTTCCTTTTGTATCTATCAGTCCCCACTTGTTATTTAAGCGGACTTCAATTAACCCTTCTTCTCGAGATGTTTCCATTCTATCATAAATTGGTTCTACAATCACATTTCCTTCAATATCAATAAATCCCCATTTATCGTTTAATCTTACACCCATTATTCCATTAGAAACATTCCACCAACTTCTGTCATAAATAGGTTCTACAACTACATTTCCTTTTGTATCAATAAATCCATACATTCCATCTAATCTAACTCTGATTAATCCTTCTCGAGAATCTTCAATTGTATCATAAATAGTTTCTGCAACTACATTTCCTTTTGTATCTATCAGTCCTCTCTTGCCATTTAATCGGACTTCAATTAACCCTTCTTCTCGAAAATCTTCAATTCTGTCATAAGTAGGATCTACAATCACATTTCCTTTTGAATCTATCAATCCCCACTTATCATTTAATCTAACTCTAACTAACCCTTCTTTAATGCTCTCAACATCTTCATAAATAGGCCCCCTAAACATATTTCCTTTCGTATCAATAAATCCCCATTTCCCATCTAATTTAACCATCGCAACACCTTCTGAATAACATTTAGCATTTTCATAAATAGGATTAATTAATAAGTTACCTTCTTTATCAATAAAACCCCAACGAGAATCTCTTATATGAACAATAGTATTACCTACCCTTGTAAAATCTTCTTCAACAAAAGTTATAATTTCATCATAAAAAGGTTCGACTATAAAATTATTTGTGTATCTATTTAATATTCCATATTTTACTGGAGATCTCCTCCAATTCGGAACTTCATAAACCCCTACTACCGGAAAATGAGAATTAAATAATTTTCCGACTCTGTCGTAAAGCGGTTCTATAATCACATTTCCTTTTGAGTCTATCAATCCCCATTTGTTTTGATAATTTACTTTCGCATATCCATATGAAAAATCTTCAACCTCATTATATATAGGTTCTGCAATGATATTTCCATTTTTATCTACAAACCCCCAAAAACTGTCTGAAGTAAATGCTGCAATTCCTTCAGAAAAGTTTCTAATTTCTCTGTATTCTGTTCTTAAAACCACATTTCCCTCTGTATCAATAATTCCATGATTTGCCCAGTTCAAACGGACAATGGCTACACCATTTTCAAATTTTGAAGAACGATCAAAAATAGCCTCATATTTCATGTTACCCTTTGTATCAATAAATCCCCATTTCCCGTCTATTCTAACAGCCGCTAATCCTTCATGAAATAATTCAGCTTCTTCGTAAATAGGATCTATTATAATCCTTCCATTTGTATTACTGTAACCCCAAACGGTTTTTCCCCAATCGTTAATTGTTCTAAAAGGTATCAAAGAATGTTTTTCTTCATCACTTCCACATCCTATTAAAATAATCATCAAAAATATTACAACAATCAATAAAAAAAATTTTTTGATTTCCTTTTTTAATATAAATTTCATAAAAATCGCTCCTTCTCATATTTTGAATTATTAATTTTAAATTAACAGAAAAGAAAACATGCAATTTCTATTTTACTATAATTCAAATATATGATCAATAATAATGAGACTTAGTCTGATCAATATAAGCATAAATATTTTACAACACATACATAATATTCAAAATATGCCGGAATCAATTTCTTAAAAATAAAAAAAATTAGGCTTTCGAAAAATTCGAAAGCCTAAAAATTAAAATTCTGTATTAACCCAAGCCTTTTCTCCAACTTTTTTACTTAAAACAACACTTAAAATCATAGTTATAACACTCGTTGTTATCACAAAATATTTATTGCTTAAAACAAAAGATAAAAACGGTTCAAATATAGTGTTATGATAAAATTGAAAATCAAAAGCGTATAATGCAATTAGTCCTACCGTGAAAAAATAAAGTAAAATCAACATTAAGTAGTAAAGTAAATTACCTAAAAAATCTTTTTTTAAAATATATTTACTTATATATACGTTATTTAAAGCATTATTTATAGAAATACTCGCTATTAAAAGCCCTATTTGATATAAAATGATTAATAAAGTGTTTATTATTCCTAATGAATTAAAAATTCCAAAAAGAATTGATCCGGGAATAGCTAAAAAGAATGCTATTATAAAGTTCCTTAAAAAATTTGTAAAATATATTGTCTTTGAATCTATAGGAAAAAATTTGTAAAAAATATATCTATTTTTAATAAGTTTTTTATCTGTAACTGCTTCTGCAGGTAAAAATAAAATTTCAGCACACGCATTAACAAAAAAATCTGAAACTAAAATTATAATAGCAATTTGTAATAATAAAGAATTTTCTAACAATTTTGTGAAAGAAAAAGTTGCAATTACCGAATATTGAAATATTATACAAGTGAGAAAAGGCCATATCATTTCTTTATTTTTAAATCCTCTTGCCACTTCATATTTTAAGATAGTTCCTATCAATGATTTTTGAGAAAAATCTTTTTTCAAAGGTTTTTTAACATCTTTTTTCTTTTTTTCAGCATAATCACTTGAAATATTTAACCATCCTTTGTAATAAGTTTTACTAACAACAAAATATCCAAATAAAGTTATTAAAATTGTAACTACAACAGCAAATAATAAATATTTAAATGATTCTACGAAATTATTTAAATACAAATTTGTAAGAAAATTTGAGATAGAAAAGGGCGGAAATAAAATAACAAAAATATCGTTTTCAAAAATTTTAACTATAAAAAGTGAAATTTTTTCCATTAAATCCTTTGCACTAAAAAATAAATACCAAAATAATATAGTTGTTGAAAAAGATACTGTTCCCATGACTTTATTATAAGTCTTTATTTTCATAAATCTTAATAAAATCATTCCTATAATTATTCCTATTATAGTAGGCGAAATTGCCACAATAACATATGCAATTATTAACGCTAAATATAAGTACCATTGAAAATCTACCGATTTTCCTAAAGCGATTATAAATGTCATAAAAACAAAGAAAAAGAATTTGTTTGTTTTAAAAATATGAGATATAAATTTTAACGACATTATATCTTTCATTTTTATAGGCATAGAAATTAAATATTGAAAATCTGCAGTTTTATAAAAATTCGGTAATAAACTTTTTAAACTTTCAGTAATCTGTATAATGAATACTATAGATAAAAAAATTGAAAATATTGCCGGTATTAAAAATTCTACTAATTCTGGGCTTTCTTCAAAAATTCCTGAAATGACTCTTTTATT
>CAYZNB010000158.1:0-6833 GCA_964478535.1 uncultured Thermotogaceae bacterium | reverse complement strand
TGTAATTTGATAAAAAAAGCGAACAATTAAGTTCGCTCTTTTTGTTAAAAAATTTCTACAATAAATATTTCGTCATTATTCTTTAATAAAGATGCATTAGCTTCATCTGTATCTACGTGAAACTCAAGGGCAAATTTTTCACTTACTCTTACTAAAACATCTTGATAAATCATAGTTCTTCCATCTGTTTTTGCTAAAACTGATATTATATCTTTATCTTTAACCTTATAATATTCAGCATCTGAAGTATGCATATGAATATGTCTTTTTGCTAAAATTAATCCTTTTTCTATTGCAACTTCTCCGTTAGGACCAATAATAGTAACAGCTGAACTTCCTTCTAAATCTCCAGAATCTCTAACCGGAGGATTAACCCCCATTTTAAAAGCATCAGATTTAGAAATTTCTACTTGAGTAGCATTTCTTACAGGTCCTAAAATTCTAACTTTTTCAATAGATCCTTTAGGTCCTTTTATTGTTACTAGTTCTTCGGCAGCATATTGCCCAGGTTGTTTTAAATCTTTCATTTGGGTTAGTTCATATCCTTCTCCAAACAAAATTGCTAAATCTTCTTTTGAAACATGCAAGTGCCTGTTGGAAACACCTGTTGGAATACCTTTTTCTTTCAATTGCATAAAACACCTCCGAAAAGTATGGTTGATAAATAAATTTAAAACTCTTTAAGTTTTAACATAGAATTTCTTCTTAAAAATAATATATTTTTAGGTCTTGTTATTTGAATTCTTAAAGGGCCTCTTATAACGTTAACCCATCCTAAACCCGGAATAGACAATTCTTCTCCATCATTTAAAGATATTTTTATAGTTTCAAATTCTATTTTTGCATAATCAAAGTCTTTATTATACGGAGGAGTTAAATGTGTGTTTTCTGGCGATGTTAAATCATTTAATTTTTCCTCTTTAGTTTCGTGAATTTTAACATTATCTGTTGCAAATACAGTAAAAATAGGTCTTAACCCATCTCTTGCAAAATCTGTTATTTTAAAATGAATTAATTTACTTATAAAAATAATTCTTCCAGGTTCAACATTAAATTTGCTTATATTGATTTGTTTTTTTGGAATCATTTTAACTTGAGAATAAATATCAAACAAATCACAGAACCTGTCGTTTGGTTCAATACCTGGAGTATCGTAAATTTTTATATTAGTATCTTGAATAACTGCTTCAAGCGTTTTTAAAGTAGTTCCTGGATAAGCACTCACTGTAAAATTTGATTTTACAAGTTTATTTATAATTGAAGACTTTCCAGTATTAGTAACACCTACTATAAGAACTTTTTTTTCATTAGAATCAACAATTATTTTTTTCAATCTATTAATACCAAAATTATCTAAAGTGCTAATCATTCTTATATTTTCTTTTTTTATAGTTATTTTTTTACGAACTCTTTTATAAATCCAATCTTTTAAAAGATTATAAGGAATATTTTTTGGTAGAAGATCTATTTTATTTACAACGAGTATAATATTTTTGTTTTCTAATTTTTTTAATATATCGTCTCTAAAAGTTCCATCAAAATCAATTATGTCTACAATATAAATTACAGTATTAAAATCTTTTACTACTTTAGATAAAGAAGAATAAAAATTAGAATCAACTTCAATAGGAAGAAGCTGATTATAATGTTTTAATTTAAAACATCTTTGACATAAAAGTGGTTCTTTGTCTATAGATCTTTCAATTACAATATTTTCTGGTAAATAACCAGCTTCTTCATGATATAACGTTTGAATCTCTATTCCACAGCCTTCACACTTCATTTTTCTTTCTCCTTGTTATAAATACTTGGTTTATTACGCATAATTTTCAAACTTAATCTTTCAAATATTCTATTAAATTTTGTAATTCGGCTTTCATTTTCACTTACAGGGTTAACTTTAATAGTATAAAAACCACTAACATTTCCAGCAATTATATCTGTAAATAACTGATCACCAATTAATACACAATCTTTTGGTTTGTGATTTGTTTTTTTTACATTTTTCATTATTTTAAAATTAAAAGGCTTTAAAGACCACGTTTGTACTTTTACATCTAATTCTGAAAAAAAATCTTTTATAAGATCAAACCGACTATCTTTACCATTTGAAGCAATCAAAATATCAAAACCCATACTTTTTAATTTATACATTAATTCTTTTACTTCATCAGTTAAAACCTTTGTTTTCCAAGGAACAAGCGTGTTATCAAAATCAAATATTATCAAATTATGTTTTGTGTTTTTAAGCTTTTCATAATCAATTTCAAAAATATTATTCACAAATTCATTTGGTATAGCCAAATCCATCAATTTAAAAAACCACCCTATTGTCCAAAAAAATGTTTTATAAACAATTTTTGATATTTTTGCTGCTAATTTTTTAAAATTACTATCAATTTCATAAATCAAAGGATTTATAAGAATAGAATAAAGACCTAATCTATTCCCTACAATGACATCTGTAATAAATAAATCTCCTACTATAACTGTATCTTCATTTTTTGCCCCTAACTCTACCATAACTTCCTTTAATTTCTTAGTGCTAGGTTTTTTCATATTAGCATAAACTTTCACTTTTCCTTCGGTTAAACCCTCAATATGAATTGTATTTTTAAGATTTGAATTAGTTACAACAGCTACAATAAAACCATATCTATCTAAATAATCCAACAAATTGATAGTTTCCGAAGTGATTTTTTTATTTTTCCAAGCCGTTAGAGTATAATCATAATCAAATAATATATATTTAAATCCCCATTTAAATAATTTTTCATAATCAATGGAGAAAATATCTGGTTTATGTTCTCGAGGTATTGGTATGTATTTAAACAATCCCGTTGTGCGGTTCAATACTAATTACCTCCGTACGTATATTTTGAGAATTTAATGATTTGACAAGTAAAACTACTTCATCAAGAAAGTATTCAGGAACTATTATTTTTAATAATCCATTATCCTGAATTTTTCTAACACTCATCAAATGATCGGCACCTTCTAAAAGGTATGTAATGAGATGTATATCTTCCTTGTTTACATCAACATATAAATCATATTCTTTTGCTTTTTCCACAAAACTTCCTCCATTTTAATATAATTAAAGAATTTTTGCCGCTATACTTGCAAGATTCGAACGTTCACCTTTTTTCATCACAATATGAGCAGCTAATTCATTAGATGCAAATCTTGAAGCTGCATATACCAAACCATTAGAACCTGTGTCTAAATAAGGGCTATCTATTTGATAAGGATCTCCCGTTAAAACAATTTTTGTGTTTTCTCCAACTCTCGTTAAAATAGTTTTAATTTCAGATGGAGTAAGATTTTGTGATTCATCAATAATCATATATTGATTTGGTATAGATCTTCCTCTTATATAAGATAATACTTCTATTTCAAGCAAATCATTTTTATCAAGATACTGTTCAATTTTTCTACCTTTGCCTTCAGAAAGAAACTCAAGATTATCATAAATAGGTTGAAGCCAAGGTCTCATTTTTTCTTCTAAACTACCTGGTAAATACCCTATATCTTTACCCATAGGAATTACTGGTTTTGAAACTAATAATTTTTGATAAATCTTCATTTCTATTGTTGCTTCAAGTCCTGCAGCTAATGCAAGCAAAGTTTTGCCTGTCCCAGCAGTTCCCACAAGAGAAATAAGAGGAATATCAGTACTGAGAAGTGCATCAAACGCAAATATTTGTTCAACATTTCTTGGTTTTATTCCGGTTATATTTTTCAAATAATTCATTTCTATTCTTTTAAAAAGATTTTCTTTTAACGAAAATCTAAAATAATTGTCGTTTAAATCTAAATATAAATTAGGGAAAACATCTTCTTTATTAATTCCAATTTCTTCAGGAGAATAAGAATCTTTACTAGAGTCAATTTCATTATTTTCTATTATTATATAACCATCTGATAAAGTCTTAAGATTTGTTTTATCCGACAAATAATCTTGAGCCGTTATACCAACTGCATCTGCTTTAACTCTTAAATTAAGATCTTTACTCACTATAATAGTTTGTTTATCATCATGCATATTTAAATACATAGCATAAAATAATATAAAATCATCTTTTGAGTTACCAAGATATCTAGGTATTTTTCCATTTGAATCTTTTTCAATAGTCATTATTTTTAAAAAACCACCATTTTCAAGTTTTATTCCATCTTTTATACTACCAATTTCTCTCATTCTGTCTAAAATTCTGTTTATCTCTCTTGCAGCAGCAGCAGCATTATTGTTTCTTGTTTTTAAAGAATCAATTTCTTCAAGAACTGGAAAAGGAATAATTACGTTGTTATCTTGAAAATTAAAAATAGCCTTTGGATCATGAATAAGAATATTAGTATCGAGCACATAATTTTTTACCATAATTTCACCCCCATTTTTTGATAAAATCACTAACATCTTTAATTTTAAAAATGTTTAAAAGCTTTAAAAAGAGTTTTGCTGTAGTTACCGCATCGTCCCATGCTCTGTGAAAATTTTCAGTATCTATTTTGAATCTTTTAGCTAAAGTTTCAAGTTTATAAGATCTCATATCAACAAAATATCTTGATAATTCGAGGGTATCAATATAATAATTTCTAACTGGAAAAATACCCGATTCTTTAGCTGCCATATCAAGAAATTTTAAATCCATTTCAATATTATGAGAAACTAAAACAGAAGTTGAAATATAATTTTTAAATTTTGGAAAAACATCTTTTAAAAAAGGTGCTTTTGAAATATCTTTATCGCTAAGTTTATGATATTTTGCAGTTGAGGCCGTTACAGTTACTTCAGGATTTACAAGACTATAATAAGAATATTTATAATTTATTTTATTATTGTGAATGGGTATGGCTGCAATCTCTATAATTCTATCACCTGTATAGGGTTTTAATCCTGTTGTTTCAAGGTCAAAAGCTAAAAACACATTATCCGAAACACTAAACATAAAAAACTCCTTCCACGATAAAATTATAACATAAATTGTTTCTATTCCCAAAATATAGAACTTGAATTATATATACATTAATTAAAAATTTTCAAAGTTCAATTATTCTGATTTAAAATTATATATAGGTTTTAACAATTTTATTATTTCAACCGTTTCTTTAATCGAAGATATTATTTCATTAGAATTCTTATAGGCCATAGGAGATTCGTCCACAGTTTTATGATTTATTGATGTTGAATAAATACCCTTCATAGAATTTTGAAATTCTTCAAGAGATATAAGCTTTTTTGCTTGTGTTCTTGAAAATTTTCTTCCGGCACCATGAGGAGCTGAATAATTCCAATCTTTATTCCCTTTTCCTTTTGCAATTATACAGCCTTCTTTCATATTCAAAGGAATTAGTATTAATTCATTATATCGAGCTGAAACAGCCCCTTTTCTAATTATATTATCTTCGAAATTTATATAATTATGAATAGTTTCAAATTGAGTTAATGGAATTATATCAAGAAATTCTGTAATTCTTTTTGCTATTATGTATCTATTTATTTTTGCATAATATTGAGCGATTTTCATATCTTTTTTGTATTGTTCAGCTTGTTTATTGTCAAGATAACAAAGTGATTTTGATAATTTTATTTTTTTATTTTTGCAATAATCATAAGCTAAATTTTGATAATAGTTTGCGATTTTTAACCCAAAATTCCTTGAACCCGTGTGAATAATCAGATATTTATTTTCTTCATCATCTATATCTATTTCTATAAAGTGATTCCCGCCACCAAGACTACCTAATTTTAAAAAATGTGCATCAGGTGATTCCTTTATATTCTTACATGTTTCTTGAATTTCGTCTATCAAATCTTTAGGAATGTTACTGCTTATTTTTTTATTTCCAGCAAATCCATGTGGAATATTTTTGTAAATAAAGTTATCCAATTTTTCTAAATTAATTTTATTTTTGCCCAAATTTATAGTTAACATTCCGCATCCAATATCAACTCCTACTAAATTTGGTATTATTTTATTTGATATAGTTGCAGTAAAACCAATAACACATCCTGCGCCTTTATGTGCATCAGGCATTATTCTTATTATAGAATTTTCAAAAACATTTATATTTAATAATTCTCTTATTTGATTTATAGATTCTACATCTAAACTGTTGCAAAATACTTTTGCATTATTATAATGACCTTTAATAATTTCCATTTTATTCTCCTTTTTGGCTTTGCTTTTAAATTGTACTAAAATTATATCATTAAATTCTTAAAAAAATATGTTTTAAATTTTGATAAACAATGTAAATAATGGTATAATATTTGTAAATAATTATATTTTAATTTGATTCTATTTATTTTTTGTGAAATTAATCCTTGTATATTTTTATATTAGCGTTTTCTGTCATTTATGTTTTAACATTTATACATTTTTATATTAACCATTTTTAATTTTAATGTAGTGTAACAGCCACGCGGAACTTTGCACGGCGTTACAGCACTTATGACAATGTTGGTCAGCAGAAAGTTGATCAAAAAAAATGCGAAAACAAGCATTTGAACTTAATTCCCCTCTTGAGGGGTGGCAATCGTAGATTGACGGGGTGGACAGGTTTTTGTAAATACTTATAATTATTTGTTGGTCAGGAGATGCATTAAAACCAAATACTTATAATAATGAGGTGGTAAATATTGGATAAAATAAACGCGAACAAGATCAAATTTTCTAAAAAACAAATTTTGCTCGGTCAAAAAATTGCTAAAAATAGCAAACTCGCTACGCTCAGACATGCTATTTTCTTACGCATTTTTTGATTCGCTCAATTGTTTTTTGACGAAAATTCTCAATTGCTCGCTACTTTATTTCATCCATATTTACCGT
>CAYZNB010000157.1:0-6846 GCA_964478535.1 uncultured Thermotogaceae bacterium | reverse complement strand
AATGGATAGGGATAAAAATGCTAGTATTAATCTTGCAAATGCGAAAATATACAAAGTAGCCTAAACAAGTTATTGAGTATATGTACCGTTGGCTAGACGGGAATTTACGCCTTTGGAGTGTCATATCAAATGTTAGTAGGATAGAAATATCTGAGGACAGCCACGTTGAAGAAGGAATAATCTCGATATGGTATATTTGTCCATATTTTGAGTAGCAGAGTGTATTAAATGCCAGTAAATTTAAAAGGTAGACATTTTTTAACTTTAAAAGATTTTACAACTGAAGAAATTCAGTACATGCTTGATTTATCAAGAGATTTAAAAACAAAAAAAAGATTAGGTATTAAAAACAACTTGTTATCAGGAAGAAATATCGTTTTACTTTTTGAAAAAGCTTCTACAAGAACAAGATGTGCATTTGAAGTTGCTGCATTTGATGAAGGAGCAAACGTTACTTTCCTTACAAACAGCCAAATGGGTAAAAAAGAATCTATCGAAGATACAGCAAAAGTTTTAGGAAGATATTATGATGGTATAGAGTTCAGAGGGTTCAAACAAGAAACTGTTGAAGCACTTGCAAAATATGCAGGAGTACCTGTATGGAATGGATTAACAGATTTAGACCACCCTACTCAAATTTTAGCGGATTTCTTAACAGTTATGGAACACGTTGATAAACCACTTAATAAAATAAAGTTTGTTTATGTAGGTGACGGAAGAAACAATATGGGCAATGCTTTAATGATAGGTGCAGCAAAAATGGGAATGGATTTTGTAACTGTTTCTCCAAAAGAATTATTCCCTCAAGAAGATCTTGTAAATGAAATGAGAGAAGTTGCAGCACAAACAGGAGGAACAATTCAAATTACAGATAATATAGACGATGTTAAAGGTGCAGACGTTATTTATACAGACGTTTGGGTTTCTATGGGTGAAGAAGACCAATTTGAAGAAAGAATAAAATTATTAAAACCATATCAAGTTAATATGGAAATGATGAACAAGACTGAAAATCCAGATGTTATTTTCTTACATTGTCTTCCTTCTTTCCATGATTTAGAAACAGAAGTAGGTAAAGAAGTATATGAAAAATTCGGAATAAAAGAAATGGAAGTAACTGACGAAGTTTTCAGAAGTAGATTCTCAAAAGTTTTTGATGAAGCAGAAAATAGAATGCATACTATAAAAGCTGTAATGGTAGCTACCATTGTAGGATAAGGGGTGGTTTTATGAGTAAAAAACTTGCCGTTGTAGCTATCGGAGGTAATGCAGTTAACAGACCTGGAGAAGCAGCTACAGCTGAAAATATGATGAGAAACATTGCAGTAACTGCAGGTTATATTGCTGACATGATAGAAAAAGATTATGATGTCGTAATAACACATGGAAATGGCCCACAAGTTGGTAATATTTTAATACAACAAGACGAAGCTAAAGAAAAAATACCTCCATTTCCACTTGATTTTAACGGAGCAATGACTCAAGGTTTTATGGGATATATGATAGTACAAGAATTACAAAATATTTTAAGAGAAAAAAATATTTCTAAAGAAATTGCAGCTGTAGTTACTCAAATAGTTGTAGATAAAAATGATGATGATTTTAATCATCCAAGTAAACCGATAGGTCCTTTTTATTCTGAAGAAGAAGGTAAAAAAATTCAACAAGAAAAAGGATGGAATTTCAAAGAAGATGCCGGTAGAGGTTGGAGAAGAGTTGTTCCTTCACCAAAACCATTAGATGTAATTGAAAAAAACACTATCGCAAAACTCGTTGCTGAAGACTATATCGTAGTTGCTGGAGGCGGTGGCGGAATACCTGTAAAGATTGAAAATGGTAAAATTATAGGTGTTGAAGCTGTTATAGATAAAGATAGAGCATCAGCTTTATTAGCCGCTGAATTAAATGCAGACGAATTAATCATTTTAACAGGTGTTGAAAAAGTTTGTTTAAATTTCGGAAAACCTAATCAAAAAGATTTAGATACTTTAACACTCGCAGAAGCAGAAGCATATATGAACGAAGGTCATTTTGCAAAAGGCAGTATGCTTCCAAAAATAGAAGCTTGTGTTGATTTTGTAAAAATGTCAGGAAATGATGCTTTGATTACTGATATGGAGAAACTTGCAGAAGCTATTGACGGAAAAACAGGTACTAGAATAACAAAATAATATAAAATAGAGAGTGCTTTGTGCACTCTCTATTTTATATTATTTCATATTTTTCAAATCATTATAAAGGTTTTCTATCTCATCTACAACTCTAAGAGAAGGCCTTAAAAGTTTTGATGAATCAATTATAAACATATTTTTATTTCTTCCTGCTTTCGTATATTGAATAACTTCGGAAGAGTTTAATATATCATCTATAGAAGCCAAACTCATCGCCCCTATTAAGAAATCTGGGTTTTGTTTTAAAATATATTCGGCACTTAATATAGGTCTTTCTCCGATTACTCCTTCAGCTATATTAATTACACCAAGTAAATTTAAAATGTCTCCCGGAAGAGAATCTCCCCTAAATGCCATTATAGGGTTTGTTGCATACAAAAACGCGCCTTTTAAATATAAGGGATTTGATCTAAGGTTTTGCTTTATTACAGTTAATTTATTTTCTTGAATTCTTACTAATTCGTCTGTTTCTTCTGCTTTTCCTGCAAGCATACCAACCACACGTGTTGTTTCAAAAATATCATTTAATCCACCAGTGCTATTAACTAAAACTTTTATACCATAATTTGATAAAGTTTCTCCAAAATCAGGAATCATAGAATTTAATATAACAATATCTGGTTCGAAAGACAAAACCGTTTCCAAAGAAGGCCTAGTTATTGTTCCTACTGTAGCTATTTTAGGTGTTTCATCAAACGGCCATATCGGAGATCTTGTTGTATGTCCCATTGCGACAATCTTATGCTGAACATTTGTTAAAAACATAGTTTCTACGGTTGAAGGATCCAAAACTACAAATCTTTGATACTCTTTTAATTCAACTTTATTTCCATGCGTATCATGAACATAACCATCAATGATTTTGAAAGAAAATGAAAATATAGAAACAATCAAAAATAATAATACAGTAACTTTTTTCATATAACCTCTCCTTTGATTTCAGTTTTTATTATGGAATCTAATAATTCCACCGCAATATTATTTCCCCAGAAAACACCTTCGGTAGTATAAAAATATGTTTTTCCTTGTTTTCTTAATAACCCCTTTTCAATGAAAAAATTCAACTTTTCCGTAAATACATCAAAAGCACTTTTAGACAATTTAGATTCAAAGTAATCTTCATTAAAAGTGGCATATTGGAAATATCCTAAAAATTCATTCAATTTATCTTTTAAAGCAGAAATTTTAGAATAAACACTCATCTTTTCTGAAACATTGTAAACACCGTAATTTGACATTCTGCCACCGGCCCCTCTACCTATAGGCAAAAGATTATGATTAGAATAATTATTTTTTATATACTTATATAAATCTCTTCCGTTTTTTGTTATTTTAGTAAGCTCTAATAATTCATATCCATTTGATAACAATTCATCTAGAAATAATGTGTGAATATGAAAATCTTTTTCAATTTTATTCTTATAACTCAATTTATTTTCTTTTATCAAAGCTGATAAAACTGAACCATCATGAATCATTAAAGAATAAAATGAAACGCTGTCTATATCCAAATCCTTAATTATTTTTGCATCTTCTTTAATTTCTACTACAGTTTGACCAGGGTAATTATAAATAATATCTATTCCAATTGTACCTTTAAAGTTTTTTTGAATATTTTTAAGTTTTTCAATGACAGTTTTTTTATCATAAGTTCTTCCAAAAACCTTTCTACCAGAATCATTAAAACTTTGAATACCAAGACTTATTCTATTTACTCCATAATCATTCATTATTTTTATTTTTTCAGTTGTTAAATTATGTATAGTAGACTCAAAAGTAAATTCAACTTTTTCAGTAAGATTAAAATTTTTATTTATTTCCTTCAAAATATTTTCAATATTTTTTTCTGAAAGAATTGTTGGAGTGCCTCCGCCAAAGTATACGCAGTCAAATTCTGCATTCCTCACATAATTAAATGTAGAATATCTTTTTATTTCATTTATCAAAAACTCCGAATAACTTGATAGTGAATCATCTGCAAATTTTCTGTTCATATTGCAAAATGTACATATTTTATCACAGTACGGAACATGAAAATAAATTCCTCCTGTAGATTTTTCAGAACAATTTGAAAGCATATTTTCAAATTCTTCTTTGCTAGACATTTTTGAAGGTGCCAAAACCTGTATATTTTTTTCTATAAAAGATTTTGAATCGTGATGTGACCTGTATCTTGTTTCAAACATTAAACCACCGCCATATTATTTTCTGTTGGTAAAATAAATTTTGTTCCTGAATCATCTTCAATTATTTTAGGGCTAAAATCATAAACTTGTTCTAAAACTTCAGTATTTATTATTTCTTGAGTTTTTCCGCTGAATTTTACTTGCCCATCTTTCATTAAAATTAAATCTTCACAAAAAATAGAAGCTAAATTTAAATCGTGCAAAACTGCAATTACTGTTAAATTATGAGTTTTAGTTAACTCTTTTGCAAGTCTCATTATTTCAACTGCATAATTTATATCAAGACTAGCTGTGGGCTCATCCATCAAAAGAATATCTGGTTCTTGTGCAAGAGCCCTTGCCATAAGCACTCTTTGAAATTCTCCCCCTGAAAGACTTAATATACTTCTTTCCTCAAATTTTTCAAGCCCTAACCTTTTAATAATATGTGATACTACATCTTTATCATGAGAAGAAAAACCGCTCCATTTACTTTTTAAATGAACCATTCTTCCTAATATTATAAAATCTCTAACTAAAAAATTTGATCTAACATTTGACTTTTGAGGAACAAAAGACATTATTTTTGCGAGATTTGTGAACGTATATTTTTTTAAATCTATATCGTTTACTGAAATCACTCCTTTATCATATTTTAAATAATTTAAAATATTTTTCAATAAAGTCGATTTCCCAGATCCGTTAGGACCTAAAATTCCCGTCAAAACTCCTTTTTTTATCGTTAAAGATGTATCTTTCAAAGTGTAACTACTTGAATATTTAAAATGCAAATTTTTTACAGTTATTATACTCATAATTTAAAACTCCTTTTTATTTTTAACTGCTAAAAACAGGAAAAAAGGTGCTCCGAAAAAAGCGGTTATAGTACCAATCGGAATTTCTACAGGTCTCAATATATTTCTTGCGAGAGTATCGCATAACATTAAGAAAATTCCACCAACAACTATAGAATAGGGTATGAGTTTTTTATTCGAATGTCCCAAAATCATTCTTAAAGTATGCGGAATAATTAGACCTACAAAACCTATCATTCCAGAAAAAGCCACTGAATATGCAACTATTAAAGATGCAACTATTAAAAGCTGTTTTTTTATTTTTTCTACATTTACTCCCATAGAATGAGCTTCTTCTTCTCCAGATAACAAACAATCCATCTCAAAACGTCTGTAAAGAAAATAGATTACAGAAATTAATAAAGGAATGAACAGAAATAAAACTTTTGACCAAGAAGCGTTTCCTAAATAACCCATAGTCCACATAGTAATTTTAAAAGAATCTTCGCCAATCATATAAATTGAAAAAGAGGTAAAAGCCCCCAACAATGAAGATATAGCAATACCTATTATTAAAAGACCTCCTGTATTCATACCATTTTTAGATTTTGAAAAACTAAAAATAAGAAAAGCACTTATTAAAGAAGTAATAAATGCAAATACCCCATAATAAATATCAGGTAATTTTAAAACATACGCTAAAACAGCTCCAAAAGTAGCACTTGCACTAATACCTATAATATAAGGATCTGCAAGTGGGTTTTGAAAAACCGTTTGTACTACAACCCCTGAAGACGAAAGCATCATTCCAATTAAAATTGCCATTATTATCCGAGGAAGTCTTATATTAAAAAATATAATCCTCATATATTCTGGAACATCTCCGCCAGTTATTATCTGAAAAACATCACTCAAAGAAATTTTAACCGCACCAATATTTAAAGAAAATAAAATAGCGACAACATATACTGCAAAAATTAAAAGTATTCTTTTTTTCATTACAAACCTCTTTTTAAGATTTTATATTTTCAAGTATTTCTAAAAATGTTTTTTGAGCATTTAAAAGATCTTGTTCATCTGGATGTTTACTTGCTATTTCATGTCTTTTCTTTCTTTCTTCATTCATAGCATGAGGATGATCTGGTGGAAATGATTCAAACATTTTTCTTAAATTAGGGTCGATTTTTCCATGACATATAAAGTTACCTAAAAATTCATTTTCTTTACTAACCATTTCAGTTGTTCTTTTTAAAACATCTTTAGCATGATTCGAATCAGGATAAGCTCCTATTGTTATAAAATATGCAATTTTTTTATTTTTTATATTTTCAAGATATGCCATAGCTTTTTTATCTATAAGTCCCTTATCTACCCAGCCTCCTAAAAATATTACGTCATACTGAGAATAATCAGGATTTTCATCTACAGAAAAAATATCTGCGGTTTCAGGCATCACATTATAAATTGCTTCAGCCACTTTTTTTGTATTACCAGTTTTACTTGAATATACTATCATTGTTTTCACCAAGAAAACCTCCTCATTGTTTTAGCTTCACCTAACTTTATCACCTTAATCTTAAAAAGTCAAGCTTTTTTTAAAATATTTTTTTCTACTTAATCGTTTTTATTTTTTGCTTTTTGCTAAAAATTACTTAATATACGTTTTTTCGGTTTTATTTAAAATAGTGTGATTAAAAATAATTTATAGTTAGTTGG
>CAYZNB010000156.1:4943-6936 GCA_964478535.1 uncultured Thermotogaceae bacterium | reverse complement strand
TAATGTTTAAAAAAGATAAATGTGTTGAAATGGTGAAAGTGTAAAGATGAATGCATGCAAAGGGCGGCGATGAGGAATGCGAGAAAAACGCCGCTGAAAATTCAAAAACATTAAAAACAAGAAAAAAATCATGAAAGGTTTTATGTAGTGTAACAGCCACGCTGAACTTTGCACGGCGTTACAGCACTGATGAAAACATGTATATTTAAAAGATAAATTATAAGAAATCATAAATCTGTTTTTTAGCATTTGATTTTCATTTTACACATTTTAATACAAAAGTTGATTTTGAATTTTAGTTAAAAAATTTCATTGAAACTTCAAACATATTTCTATATAATCAAATGTTTTTGCTAATGCTGTAACGCTGTGCAAAGTGGCGAATGGGAAAAGCAGGGAGAAAATTTTGGGGAAGTAAAAAAATAAAAAGAGGTGTAAAAAACATTGAACAAGAACAAAATAAAAGCATTTGCAACATACGCAAGAACAGATTTAATTAAAAGAACAAAAACACAAATAGAATTAATAGGAATTACAGAAAACTTCATAAAAAATAACAAGAATACTGAAGAAATATTTTCTAAAAAAGTATATTCACAAAATGAAAAAAATCAAATAACCTATCTCATAGAAAAAATAAAACTACAAGGATATAATAACGTAATAGAAGAAATAGCTTATACATGGTTTAACAGATTTATTGCATTAAGATATATGGAAGTAAACCAAACATTTCCAAAAATAATACCAAGTTATATAAAAATATTTGAATCAGGAACAAACGAACCAAACATAATAAACAACCCAGCAGAAATAAAAGAATGTCTAAATTTAGATTCAAATTTAGTATTTGAATTATATGAAAACCATAAAAAAGAAGAATTATTTAAATATATAATAATAAACCTATGCAATCAATTATATGATTATATGCCATATATGTTTGAAAAAATAACAGACTACACCGAATTATTATTTCCAACAAACATATTTATAGACTCATTTTACACAAAAATGATGAGTGAAATAGATATAGAAGACTGGAAAAACATAGAAATAATAGGATGGATGTATCAATTTTATATATCAGAAAAAAAAGAAGAACTCATGAACGCAAAAAAAGCATACAAAAAAGAAGAAATACCAGCAGTTACACAACTATTCACACCAAAATGGATAGTAAAATACATGGTGGAAAACTCATTAGGAAAACTATGGATAGAATCAAACCCTGATACGACAATAAAAGAAAACATGGAATATTATATAACAGAAGAAAAACAAGATGAAGAAGTAGAAAAAGCATTAAATGAAATTAAATTTCAAAATGTTGAATTAGAAAAAATAAAACTACTCGATCCAGCCTGTGGATCAGGACACATATTAGTATATGCATTTGACCTATTTTTTGAAATGTATTCAGAAAAAGGATATACAACATCAGAAATATCAGAATTAATATTAAAAAATAATTTATATGGAATAGACATAGACAAAAGAGCATCACAATTAGCAAATTTTGCATTAATAATGAAAGCAAGACAAAAAAGCAGAACAATATTAGAAAAAAAACTAACCCCAAACATAATAGAAATAACAGAAACAAACGAATTTGAAGAAATAATACCATTAATACCAAACACAACAGAAAAAGAAAAAATAGAATACCTAATAAAAAAATATATAGACGCCAAACAATACGGTTCAATATTAGAAATAGACAACGAAGAATACAACAGCACAATAAAAATAATAGAAAACATGGAAACACAAGACTTATTTAAAAAAGAAAAAATAATAGAATTCAAAAACAAATATCAAAATATATTAAAACAAACCGAAATATTACAACAAAAATATGAGGTAGTAGTATCAAACCCACCATATATGGGAAACAAAGGAATAAATACACAATTAAAAAAACATATTGAAACCCATTATCCGGATTCAAAATCAGATTTATTTGCAGTATTTATTGAAAGAAATATGAAGT
>CAYZNB010000156.1:0-4843 GCA_964478535.1 uncultured Thermotogaceae bacterium | reverse complement strand
CCAATAAAATTCCCAAAATCAGAAGAAACAAAAGAAAGAATAGACACTCTTGTTGAACAAAACATAGAAATATCTAAAAGAGATTGGGATAGTTATGAAACAAGTTGGGATTTTGAAACTCATCCATTAATAAAGAATAAAGATGAAACAAATAAAATAGAAAATGCATTTAACAATTGGAAAAAACTTGCAGAAGATGAATTTAATCAATTGTGGAGAAACGAAGAAGAATTAAATAAAATATTCCTTGAAATATACGATTTGCAAGATGAAATGACACCAGATGTTGAAGAAAAAGATGTAACAGTAAATAAAGCGGATTTAAACAAAGATATAAAATCGTTTATATCATATGCAGTTGGATGTATAGTAGGAAGATATTCATTAGATAAAACAGGATTAATAATAGCTAATTCCGATGATGTTTTAGTAAAAGAAGAAGAAAAAATCATTGTTAAAAGCAAATCTGATGAAACAAGACATATTATAGAAAACCCAACATTTATACCAAATGAAGACGGAATTATACCAATATACAAAGAAAATGATGAAAAAGATATATTAAATCAATTTATAAAATTTGTTGGATCAGCTTTTGGAAAAGAAAATTTAGGAGAAAACTTAAACTTCATATCTAAAGCAATTAAAAACAACGGAAAAAATTCAAGAGAAGATATAAAAGAATATTTCACAAAAGATTTTTATAAAGACCACGTAAAAAATTACAAAAAAAGACCGATATACTGGTTATTTGATTCAGGAAAAAACAATGCATTTAAAGCATTAATGTATATGCACAGATATAACAAAGATACGATAGGAAAAATAAGAACAGATTATTTACATGAATATCAGCAAATGCTTAGAAACAAAAAAGAGTTAATAGAATTAAGGCTTAAAGGAGCCGATATAACCCCAAGAGAAAAAACAGAAATAGAAAAAGAAATCAAAAAAATAGATTTGGATATAAAAGAAATAGCATTATATGATGAAAAGATACATCATTTTGCAGATAAAAGAGTAGAAATTGATTTAGATGACGGAGTAAAAAATAATTATGATATCTTTATTGATTTACTTCCTAAAATATAATAAATTTTTTAAAGAGGTGATTTAAAAATGCTTATAAAAGATGTATTTGAAAGAGATATAAACAGGAATATAAGGGGAGTAATAACGGTTAACGAGGAAGAAGAATTAATTTATCAAGAGTTGGATGAATACGTTGTTACAAAAGATATTAATAAGAATCTAACAGAATTTTACAATCAATATATAAAAAGCTTTGAAAGACCAACACAAGATGTAGGAGTTTGGATTTCAGGGTTTTATGGTTCGGGAAAATCACATTTTTTAAAAATTTTATCTTATCTTTTGGAAAATAAAGAAGCAAAAGGAAAAAATGCGTTAGAATTTTTCAATTCAAAAATAGAAAATGAAATATTATTGGCAGATATAGAAAAAATTGCAAATACTCCAAAAGATGTAATAATATTTAATATAGATTCAGAAAGTGATGCGGATGATAAAGAATATTCGTTATTAAAAGTGTTTAGAAAAATGTTTTATAAAAAGTTGGGGTTAGATGCGTCAAATAAAACTATATTTGAATTAGAAAAATATTTGTTTGAAAATAAAAAATTTGAAGATTTTAAAAATGAATACAATAAAAAAATGAACAGAGATTGGGAAACAGATGGTAGAAGATTATTTTTATTTGAACAATCTGAAGTGAAAGAAATTTTTTCTCAGGTAATAGAAATGACGGAAGAAAACAAAGAAAAATTTAATTTTGAAGATTTAAAAACAGAAGAAACAATTAGTTCATTTGCAGAAGAAATAAAAAATTATATAAAAAATAAAAATAGCAATCATCACGTGTTATTTTTAGTAGATGAAGTTGGTCAATATATAGCAGATAATAAAAACCTAATATTAAACCTTCAAACGCTTTCTGAAGAGCTTGGGAATAAATGTCAGGGTAAAGCATGGATAATAGTAACCTCACAAGAAGAGTTGCAAGATCTTGCGAGTAAAAATATGACAGATTTTTCAAGAATTCAAGCAAGATATAAAACAAGACTAAATTTTTCATCTATATCAGTTGGAGAAGTAATAAATAAGAGGCTATTAATAAAGAAAAAAGAGGCTGAAGAAACACTAAAAATAATTTATGAAAATCATAATCAATCGATGAAAAATATAATATTGTTTAATAACAGTTCGTCAACTTATAAAGGGTTTAACAACGAAACAGAATATATAAATTCATATCCATTCATACCATATCAAATAAAATTAATTCAAAAAGTATTTGAAGATATAAGAAAAAACAGTATTTCTGGAAGATATTTATCTGAAGGAGAAAGGTCATTATTATCTGCATATCAAGAATCAGCAATAAAACATCAAAATGAGAATTTAGAAATATTAGTGCCGTTTTACTCCTTTTATGATACTATAAAAAACTTTTTAACCTCAAAGATAGTAAGAGTAATAGAAGGAGCAGAAGAAAAAGTATTAACAAAAGATTTAGAACAATTAGATATAAATTTATTAAAAACATTATTTTTAATAAGGTATGTGGAAGATTTTGAAAAAAATATAGAAAATATAACGACTTTGATGATAAGTAAAATTGAAGAAGATAAAGCTTTGTTGAGGCAAAAAATAAAAACAGCATTAACAAAACTCGAAAAAGAAGCTTTAATATCAAAAAATGCTGATCAATATTATTTTCTGACAGATGAAGAGCAAGAAATAAATAAGAGAATAAAAAATATTTTAATAGAAGAATCTGAAATATTAAAAGAAATAAAAGAACTAATTTTTGACGAAATATATAAAGGTAACCAAAAAATTGAATACAACAAATCAAAATCATTTTTTTTCAACATAAAAATAGATGAGACTGCTATTACAAATAGAAAAGATAGTCAATTGAATGTGCAAGTGTTGACGCCATATTCAAAAAATTATTACGATGAAAATACAAATGCTTTATTTGCATTATCAATGGCAAACAAAGATCATTTAATAATAAAATTAAAAGATATGGAATTTATTATAAATGAAATGAAAGAATATATGCAAATAAAAAAATTTGCCCATGATGCGGCAATAAAAGCACTTCCCGAAACTTCAAAAAAAATAATAAATAACAAATACGAAGAAGTATCAACACGCAAAAAAAGAGTTTTAGAAGAAATAAAAGATAGTATAAAAATATCAGAATTTTATTTTCAAGGGAATGAAATTAAAGAATCAGGAACAGCAGAAGAAAAATTAAAAAATAGTTTTAAAGAGTTTATAAAAAGAATTTTTACATACATAGATTTAATAAAACCTGTAGATGTAAAAGATTTACTATTTATAATAAAAGAGGATAATGCAGAATTATTCGAAGATGAATACAAGAATAATGAAGCTGTAAAAAATATGAAAAACTATTTGTTGAATACCTCATCAAACTTAATAAAAACGGTTAAAGATATATTAATTTATTTTTCTAAAATACCTTACGGATGGTCAAATGAAGAAACAATAAGTATATTGTTAATTCTTTACAAAAAAAGAGAAATAGAATTTGTGCAATATTCAGAGTTGCTTGAAATAGAAAATAATGACGATATAATGAAACTTATGAATAAAGAAAATGAAAATATAATAGTGCAAAAAGTAGAGGATCTTAGTCAAAAAGCGAAAGTTGCAAAAGAAATTATATCAGAATTATTTAATTCTCCAGATGCGGGAACAACGGCAAAAGAAACTGCAAAAAAACTGTTATTTTTAATAAAAGAAAAGCTAAATAAATTAAGAAATTATATAGAACAAGCTGAAGAAAGAAAATTTCCCGGATTAAAAATATTAACTGCTGGAGAACAATTGTTAGAAGAATTTGAGCATTTAAACGAATCAAATACAAAAAAAATAATAGAAGCGGCTATAAAACTAAAAGATTCTTTATTAGACTGGAAAGAAGATTATGAGGCGGTAGATAACTTCTTTAAAGGTTCACAAAAAACAATATTTGAAGAAGCAATTATACTAATAAATGAGTTTAAGGAATACGAAAATTACATAAAAGATGAATCAACAAAACAAAATTTATTAAATTTAATTGAAATTATAAAACATGAATCTCCATATAGAAGAATACAAGAAATACCATTATTAAAATCACAACTTATATCAGCGAAAGAAGAAATATTAAAAGAAGAAAAGCAAAATTTAATTGATAAAACGAACAAAATATTTGATGAAATTGAAAATTATTCAAATCAAGCGTTTGTTGAAATAAAAACAAAAGATTCTATAAAAGAAAGAAAAAATTATTATATTCAAAAAATTAGTAATGAGAATAACATTTCAAGAGTAAAAGCGACTTTTTATGATATAGACAGAGAAAAAGATGATTTAAGAAAAAAAATTGAAGAAAATATAAAGAATGCAAATGAAGAAAATAAAAAAATAAATCCAGATGATTCGGTTTATGATGAAAAAGACCCAAAATCTCCTCCAAAAATAAATGAGCCGAAAACAAAAATGAATTTTGTAAAAAAAATATATGCTAAAGAATTAATTCAAGTAAAAAAAATAAAAACAGAAGAAGATGTCGAAGCGTTAATTACTGAATTAAGAAAATATATAAGTCAAAACTTAAAAGAAAACACTGAAATAGAAATAATAGATTGATTAATATTAAAAACACAGATTTCTTAAATGTTTTTCTGTTCTCCTGTTAATTTTTATATTTACTATTTTTGTGGTTTTTAATTCTGGTTCTCAGTAAATTTTTGTGGGGTGCGACATGAAGTCGTAATATAGATTGCTTGAATAAAGC
>CAYZNB010000155.1:0-6936 GCA_964478535.1 uncultured Thermotogaceae bacterium | reverse complement strand
AAATCAATCATTTGTTAAATCTCCTCATCACCATCAATCAAAAAGGCATCTTTATTAAATTTGTATCCTACATTTCTAACTGTTTTTATCCAATTTTTCCCAAGTTTTGATCTTATCATGCTTATATGAACGTCTATAACTCTATCTGTTATAAATTCATCCCCATACCAAACTCTTTCAATTATTTCATCTCTAGTATATATTCTTTCAGGTTTTTTTGCAAGCATTAAAAGAATTTCAAACTCTTTTGATGTAAGATCTATTGATTCTTTTCTATATTTCAATGAATAACTATTAGGAAAAATTTCAAGTGTTCCAAATTTTAATAAGTCTACATCTTTCTTTACCCTCTTCAATAAAGCTCTAACCCTTGATATAACTTCTCTTGGATTAAATGGTTTAGTTATATAATCATCAGCTCCTGAATCAATACCGTATATTTTATCTCTATCAGTATTTTTTGCTGATACTAATATTATACCACAATCAAGTTTTGATGAGCGTATTGAAGGTAGAATATCTACAGAATCCCCATCAGGCAACATAACATCTAAAAGAATTAAATCCAAATCTTTTTCATTATTTATAACTTTTCTCATTTCTGCAATACTTCCGGCTTCTAAAATAGTGTAATTTTCTACAGTTAAATAAGTTTTTAAAATTTCTCTTATATCCACGTCATCTTCAACAATTAAAATTGTCGGCATTTTTTCACCCGCCTTTTATAAATATTTTTTTATTTCTTTTCCTGTTTCTATATAAATGATTTCTTCACATAAATTAGTTGCATGATCAGCAATTCGTTCAATTGATCTTGCTATTAAAATATAAGGTATCATTTGTTCTTTATCTGTAGAATCACTTTTCAGTTTTTCAAGTGCATTTGCTTTAACTTTTCTTTCTAAATCATCTATTTCATTATCTTTTTTCCAAACTTCAACTGCTAATTCTACATTTTTTTCTCCAAACGCTCTATAACTATCTTTAATCATTTGTAATGTTATTCCAAACATCTTTTTTATATATTCGTTTATAATAGGTTTTAAATTAAAATTTTCATATTCCAACATTCTTTTTGCAATATTACAAGAAAGGTCTCCTATTCTTTCTAAATTATTTGAAAATTTTATCATAGTTATAGCATACCTTAAATCCTTCGCAAGTGGGTTATACCTTGCTATTATTTGATAAATTGATTCTTCGATTTTTCTGTTTATTTCATCAATTTTGTCATCATCTTGAATTAATTTTAAAGCTATTTCTTTATTACTATCTTCAATCGATTTTAAAGATAGTTCAAATGATTCAAGAGCTAAGGATAACATTTTTGATATATCTGCTTTTAAAATTGTCATTTCTTTATTTAAATGAACACTTTCCATATTAATCGGCCTCCTATAATTAACTAAATCTTCCGTTTAGATAATCTTCTGTTAATTTAGATTTTGGGTTTTTAATTATTTCTGATGTATCTCCTCGTTCTATAAGATCTCCTTGATACATAAAATATACCCTATCAGAAATTCTTATTGCTTGAGCTAAATTATGAGTTACTATAATTATAGTATATTTTTCTGACAATTCCTCAATTAAATGTTCAATTTTTTGTGTTGCAATAGGATCAAGTGCTGAAGTTGGTTCATCGAGCAAAATAATTTCAGGACTAACAGCTAAAGCTCTTGCAACACATAACCTTTGTTGTTGTCCTCCAGAAAGAGAATAAGCCGATTTGTATAATTCGTCTTTAACTTCATTCCACAAAGCTGCATCTTTTAAAGATTTTTCAACAATTTCATCAATTTTTATTTTATTTTTCATCCCATGAATTCTCAATCCAAATGCAACATTTTCATAAATTGACATTGGAAATGGAATTGGTTTTTGAAAAACCATACCTACTTTCTTTCTATATTTTGTTATATCAAGATTTTTATCGAAAATATTTTTTCCGTTATATAATATTTCTCCAGTACATTTATAATCATCAATTTCATCATTCATTCTGTTTATACTTCTTAACAAAGTAGATTTTCCGCAACCTGATGGTCCTATAATTGCTGAAATATGATTCCTACAAAAATGTGTATTTATATCTTTTAGGGCATGTTTTTCGCCATATTTACCATTAAAATTTTTAACCTCAATTATTATATTATTTGACATTAGATTTCCTCCTGATCATAAATGCTATTGTATAAATAGTTAAAATAAATAATAAAAGAAATGCTGAAGCTCCCTTAGCCATCCATTGAGCATTTTCTCCATAAGATACTGCTAAAAAATATATATGAGATGGTAAAGTCATTACAGGATCTAAAATTTTACCCGGTAATCTTGTAGAGTAAAAAACAGCTGCTGTTAATAACACAGGGGCAGTTTCCCCTATAACTCTTCCCATACCTATCAAAATAGCTGTAATAATTCGATTTCTTGCAGCTGGTATCAACACTTTATATATAACCTGTGTTTTATGTGCACCTAGAGCATATGCCGATTCTCTCAAAGTATTTGGAAGTGCTCTTAAAGATTCTCTCACAGAAGATGATATTATTGGTAAAGTCATAATAGCTAAAGTAAGGCTTCCTGCAATTATAGATGTTCTAAATCCTAAAGTTATACTAAACAATGAATATCCGAACAAACCATAAACTATTGAAGGAACACCAGATAAAGAAGTAATTGATGTATCTAAAATTCTTCCTATAAACGTTTTATTACCAAATTCGGATAAAAACACTCCAGTCAGAACTCCAATTGGAATTGCAAAAATTAAAGTAACTACTAAAAGTATAATACTGCCTAAAATAGCTGGAAAAATTCCTCCAGAAGTCATTCCACCACTAGGAAATTGTGTAAAAAATTCTATTGAAAAATATTTAATCCCTGATGATATTATAACAAAAAATATAGTGGCAATAATAGCAAAAACAAACCAACTTACAAACTGAAAAAATAATTTTATTATTTTATCTTTTATCAATGCGACCATCTCCTTGACATCTTTTTTGAAATGAGAGTCAAAATAAAAGAAATCAGTAATAAAGTTAATCCAGCAAGAAACAATGCATGGTAATGCATACTTCCCATTTCAACTTCTCCCATTTCTCCGGCAATCGCCGCTGTTAGTGGTCTTACTGGGTCAAAAAAAGATCTTGGAATTAATGCTGCTCCTCCAGCAACCATTAACACAACCATAGTTTCACCAATAATTCTGTTTATTGTCAATATTCCAGCATTTAGTATTCCCGGAAGTGCCGCTTTACTTACTACTTTGAATCCCGCTGTAAATCTTGTTGAACCTAAAGCAAGTGCCCCTTCCTTTAAGTTCTTATCTACAGCATTCATTGCTTCTTGCATTAAAGATGCCGTGTATGGTAACGACAAAATACCAAGACCAAATGCACCTATTAAAATATTTTCTCCTGACCAGGCTCCTAATTTTAAAAATAATGGGGATACATGAAATAATAGAAATGATCCTATTATTACTGAAGGTACTCCAGATAATAAATCTATTGTTGATTTTAAAATATTTTTCTCAAATTTGTTAGCATAGTCAAACATAAAAAAAGCTACCATATAACCTATTGGAATTACTATAATACTTGCTAAAAAAGTTATAAGAACAGATCCTATAAGCATTGCTAATATTCCAAATTCAGGATTATTATAATCTGTGGGATACCAATCAAAACTCGTAAAAATACCAGCCCCGTCATTCAAAAGGGCTGGAAGTGCTTCTTTTATTATGAAATAAAATAATCCAATTAACGCAAATATCCCAACAGATGCAATGACGGTGATAACTACTTTATTAATTTTATCAATTATTTCCTGTTTGTTCATTTTTTCATCTCCTCACTTCGTCTTTTATTGCATCTAATTTTTATTAAAATCCGTACGCTGCAATATATCCTGCTTGTTCAACTAATTCTTGTCCTCTTTTAGATAAACCAAAATCTATATATCTTTTTATTCCTCCAGAAGACGGAAACTCTTTTGTTGCTTCTATAAAGAAGAATAAAGGTCTTGATATTGGATAAATTCCGCCTAGTATATCTGTTTTTGTAGGATAAATCCCATCTACAGTTAAAACTTTTACATCTTGAGTAACATATCCTACACCTGCATAACCTATTGCATATCTGTTAGTTGCTATTGCATTTATTTCAGCTTGAGTAGATTCAACCATTCTTACTGATGCTGCCATTCTGTCTTTATTCATTATTTTTTCAGAAAAAGTTTCATAAGTTCCTGAAGCCGTGTTTCTTGAATAAACTACTATTCTTTGTCTTGGTAAATTTGGATTTAATTGATTCCAAGTTGATATTTCTCCCGCATAAATTCTTTTAAGATCTGCTGAAGATATGTTATCAATTCCTAAATCTTTATGTACAATTACTGCAATTCCATCATATCCGAAAACTATAGGAATAATATATTTTCCGTCTTCAAGCATTTTTTGAATTTCTGATGATTTCAAATATCTACTTGAGTTTCCTATATCTGCTGTTTCATTGAAAAGCCCAGCAATTCCTGTTGAAGAACCTGCTCCTTCAAGTGTAATTGTCATTTCAGGATAAATTTTTTGTAATTCTTCAATCCATAATTGAGATACAGGAAAAACCGTGTTAGAACCTTTAATTACTAAAGTTTCTGCAAAAGAAATCAAAAACATAGACACAACTAAAACGATCAACAATACTTTTTTCATTTGAATACCTCCCATAAGTTTTAAGTTTTTATTTTTTTATCAATCACAACTTCATTATATATTTTGAATTTTATGGGAATTTTTATTTTTATTAAGAAATATTAAGAAAAAGTGTGGTCATATTGACCACACTTTTCTTTGCTTTCTAATATTATATTTTGAATCTTTTGACTAAGTTTAATAGTTCTTCTGATAATGCATTCATTTCTTCTCCGTTTGCACTTAATTGTTGTGCTGATTGTGCTTGTTGGTTTATTGAACTTGATATTTCTTTTACTTGTTCACTTATGTTTCTTACTGCTTTTGCTGATGTGTCTATCGCTCCTGATATTTCTTCTGAGGATGCACTTTGTTCTTCACTTGTCGCTGTTAGATTTTCTATCGAATCACTCATTCTCTCTATGCTTTTTATTATTCCTGTAAATTCGTTTTCTATTTCTTCTGATTTCTTTGATACTCCTTCTACTATTTTTACTGTGTTTTCTGTCGCTTTGTCTGCTTCGTCTACTCCTGTTTTTATTTCTTTCAATATTCCATCTATTTCTCCGGTTGTCTTTTTACTTTGTTCTGCTAATTTCCTTATTTCATCTGCTACTACCGCAAATCCTTTTCCTGCTTCTCCTGCTCTTGCTGCTTCTATCGCTGCATTTAACGCTAATAAGTTCGTTTGCTCTGCTATTATATTTATTTTATTTACTATTTCTCCTATGTTTTGTGACTTCTCTTCTACTATTCTTACTACTTTTGATGTGTTTCTTGATTGTTCTTCTGCTTTTTTTATTTCTTTCACTATTTCTTGTATGCTTTCTAATCCTTCTTTTGATGAGTCTAATACTACTCTTGAGTTTTCTGATAAGTCTTGTGATAGTTTTGATACGTTTTGTGCTGATGATGCTACTTCTTCTACCCCTGAATTTGCATCTTCTACTGAGTTTGTTGTGTTATTCACATCGTTTGATATCGATTCTATTCCTGATGATATTTCTTCGCTTACTGCACTTGATTCTTCTGCTAATGCCGCTAAGTCTGATGATGAACTTTCCATGCTTTCTGCAGAATTTCTTATTTCTAACACTGTTTTTCTTAACGCACCTGACATTTCCTCAAGACTTTTTGACATTTTTCCTATTTCATCTTCTCTGCTTATTTTAAAATTTTGTGTTAAATCTCCTTCTCCAAAGGTTACTACTTTTGATGACATTAATTTTAATGGTTTCGCTATCATGCTTCCTATTATATAAGAAATTATTATTCCTATAATCAACGATAATATAACTGTTATTATTACAATGTTTCTTATTCTGTTTATCGGTTGTAAAATTGCACTTTCTGTTGAACCTACAGCTACAGACCATCCTCTTATCCCTACAGGAGCAAATCCCATATATCTCGTTTCACCTTCAAAATAATAATTATCTGAAGCGATTTCATGATTTGTCATTCTAGTTAAAACTCTTGCCAGAGCTTCATGTATAGGATTTGTTTTTGATTCTTCTATAAAATTTCTTTGATCATAAACCAAGTCTAAATTATTATGAGCTATTACTGTCCCTTTTTCACTTATCATAAATGCATAACCTGATCCGCCAAGATTTATGTTTGTAACAATACTACTTAAATCTTCAGCGGAAATTCTTGCAATTAATACCGCTTCAATATTATTCGTTTGACTTGCATATATTGGAGTAGCCAACATAAAAACCACTGTTCCAGTTGCTCGACTTACTATAGGATCTGAAATATTTGTTCTTCCTCTAAATGCTTCTATTACATATTCTCTATCTCCAAGCTGAAGTGTTGATTCATCAGCATATCTTGCGTGACCTGTTTTATCTACTATTGCCATTGCTAAATAATTATTTCTCTGTGTTTCTTCAACTAAAGGAGTCTTTTGAGTTTGCCAATCCATGCTTCGAACAACATTTCTGTTGGCAACTGCCTCTATTCTCAACAAATAAGTTTCAACCACACTGCTTATTTCTCTTCCGGCTGATTGTGCGTGAAGAGGTAATTCTCTGTTAATCTCATTAATTAAAATATTCGATGCTGTAAAATATGAAATTATTCCTAATGTAAAAGAAATTACAAAAACCAAAATTGACAATATCACTATTAATTGAATCTTTAAACTTTTAAATTTCATTTTCATAGTAATCCCCTCCTAATAATTATTATAAAAAAATTTATTAGTAATATTAATTATATCACACTTACGTTAAAAA
>CAYZNB010000154.1:0-7016 GCA_964478535.1 uncultured Thermotogaceae bacterium | reverse complement strand
CAGGGAGGTTCCCTTTTTTTCAACCCTTATCTTTTCTTATTACAGGAATGCTCCTCATTATTTTAAAATTTGAACTTTGTAATTTTACCATAAAATTATTAATGTTTTGTGAATTTTTTTTATTTGCCCAATTTTTGATTTGAATTATATTTTTAAAATAATTCAATTTACTATTTTTCAATTTAAAACTTAATTTCATTATTTCTCAAAAAAAAAATTATGTTTCTCTGTAAATTTTTGTGAGCAATTATGAAAAGTTGAAACTAATAATTAAGAAAAAATTTTATGTGATTTGTCATTTGAGATGATAGTGTGTAAAAAAAAAGTTTTTAGATTATTTATACACACTTCAATAACTTTTGCAAGAACCTACTATCACTCAATAATTTTTATACACACTTTTCTACATAGAACCTTTTTTATTTTATAAAGTATATTTTTACATGCTTTCTTTAATTTCCCGCAATTAAAACTTAAAATATAATAAACATAATCGTTTACTTAAAAATACTTTTTTTATGTATAATAATATTAATAAATTTTTAATAATAAAGAACAGAGGAGGGTTATTTTTGGATAACAAATCTTTAATTATTGTGGTTAAAATTTTTGTTTTAATAATTGATTTTGTCATTGGATTTTTTATTATTCTTGCGGGTACAATTTTCTCATATTTTATTTTCAAATTTAATTTACCTTTTAAAGAAGTAAATTTATCTTTTGATTTTTTAGATTTCATTTTTCTTTTTAAAAACTCATTCGTTATATCAGATTTAAATTTAATTTTTATTTCTTTAAATTTTATCATGCTAATTGCAATATTTTTTAATATTAGGAGGTTATTAAAAAATATTAGTAAAGAAAAATTTTTTATTCCTAAAAATTTTTCTTGCATAAAAAATATTGGTTTTGTAATGATTTTATTTCCTTTTCCTTTTATTTTTATTAATTTATTCACTAAAAACCCTGATGAAATTATGAATTATTCTAAAGAAATTTTTATTAATTTTGATTTAATGTTTTTTGGTATTATTTTCTTTTTATTAGGGATTACTTTGAAAAAAGCTTCTTTTATTTCAGAAAAAAAACAAGAAATGGAAAGGAAAACCCGAGAAGAAAATTATCTTTCTATTTTTAAGTAAAAAAGAGCATTTTAAAATGCTCTTTTTTTATTTTGATTTTCTTGTAGGACTTAATTTTCTTATATTTAATTTTTGTTCATCAACAGGATGAAAAATACCTTCTCTAACTGCTTTTGTATCTTCAACAGCTACAAAAGATTTTGGATCAAATTGTTTTGCTAAAATTTCATATTCTTTATATTTTTTCCTATGCATTATACTATAAACTAAATAAGCAGGCCCTCTTGAACCTTTTGCATCAAAATATGTATAACCAAACCCGTTTTCTGTTAATAATTCTAAAAAAGGTGCAGGATCTTTACTTGTAATCATCCTAACAGAAATTTTACCCATAGCCATTTTTTCATCTAGAGTAATCCCTATATAACTTCCTGCTGCAAATCCTCCAGCATATGCAAGTATATAAACTATATTATCAACACTTTGTAAAACTTGCCCAGCAACTACTAGCCACAATATAACTTCAAAAAAACCTATTATCATTGCTAATTGTTTATGCCCTTTAGAAACCATAATTATTCTTGTTGTTCCTAAAGAAACATCAATAATTCTAGCGGCAAAAATTATTAAAGGCATAACTCCCCATTTAAAAAATTCTGAACTTATAAATTCTTCCACAACTATCACTCCTGATTTATTTATTAAAACTATATTTTTTTATTTTCAATTTCAGTAATTGAACTACATATATTGAATAAATTAGTCAAATTAGTCATTTGAAAAACTTTTAAAACATTTTCTTTTGGATTTAAAATATACATTGACTTTTTTTGTGCTTTACAAACTTTGTATAGATTTACAAAAAGTCCTATTCCAGAACTATCAATATAAGTAGTATCAGCCAAGTTGATAATAAATTTATTAAATTCTTCGCTTTCAATTTTTTTTACAAGTTCTATTTTTAATTGCATTGAGTTCATAGCATCTATCTCTTTCCCCAACTCAAAAATAATAAAATCATTTTTTTCGAATAATTCACATAATTCTCTCCTTTCAAATGTATATCAAAATACTTTCTTATATTTTATAATAAAAAAGTAAATTTTATATGCCTTTTAAAATAAATAAAATTAAATATTTATAACTTTGATCATATTTAAAATAAATTCTTGATTTTATTCTCCTTTTCATATATTATATCATTATAATATGTGAAAAGGAGTTGATTTTATGTTATTTTTTATTTTAGGTGCTTTTGCTTTCGGAATGTTTTTAGGGTATAAAGGAAAATTAAAATTTCTAAAGAAATATAAACCTGTTACTGTTGTTACTGTTTTATTATTGTTTTTTATGGGTTATGAAATAGGTGGAAATGATGAGTTGTTTTCAAGATTATCTGAAATTGGATTAATAGCTTTACTTATTGCTATTTTTGCTATATTGGGAAGTTTTATTTTCACCGCATTTTTAGAAAAATTGATGAAAAAGGAGAAGATTTTATGATTTTACTTCTTTCTTCTGTTGTTGTAGGTGTTGTTGCTGGTAGATTTTTAAATTTTCAAGTTCCAGATAATCTTTTTACAATTTTATTGATGATTCTTGTTTTTGTTGTTGGAATTGATATTGGCTCCGAAGAAAATATTTTAAAAAAGATTAAAGTTAATTTAAAAATAATAGTTTTACAATCTTTTTTTATGATGGTTGGTAGTTTAGTTGTTGTTTCTATTTTGTCTTTTTTTACTCAATTAACTTTAAAAGAGTCTCTTCTTGCTGCTTCGGGGTTTGGTTGGTATTCTTTATCTGCAATAATGATAACAGATTTATATTCTCCCTTATTAGGTGCGATTTCTTTCACTTCTAATGTTATTAGAGAGGTTATTGCTATTGTTATTATTCCTATTGCAGCAAAGTTTTCAAAATTGGGTGCTGTTTCAATAGCAGGAGCAACTTCTATGGATACTCTTTTAGGTATTATTTCAAAAAGCACTGATAAAGAATCTACTTTAATAGGTTTTGGTCAGGGAGTGATTGTTTCATCTTGTGTTCCTTTAGTGATTTCGCTTATATATAATTTGTTGTGATATAATTAATTAAAAATACAAAGGGTTGAATCTAAAACTTATTTTTTGAAAGGGGTATAAAATGATAAAATTTCTTGAAGATAAGAATATTTGGATTTTAGAAACTGCTAATACTGCTTATGTTTTTGGAATATGGAAAGATGATCATATTAAAAACTTATATTGGGGAAAAAAACTTATTTTTGATTATGATTATCCAGATTTTATAGATTATCCTTTAAGAGATTTTTGGTTATGGGATGAAGAAATTTCTGTGCGTGGAGAGGCTAATTTTGTTGATCATTGTATTAAAGTTGAATATTTCGATGGTGTACGTGATTTGAATTTAAAATATAAAAAGCATTCTATAAATGAAAATATTTTAGAAATTTTTATGTTAGATGAATATTATAATTTTGAGATTATTTTATCTTATAATGTTTTAGAAAGTTTTGATATTATAGAAAGAAAAATAATTGCAAAAAATCTTTCCGATAATAAGATAAAATTAGAAGATTTCAAATCTTCTTCCGTCTATCTTCCTGCAAAAGATTGTAACTTAAACTATTTAACGGGAATGTGGGCTCATGAATCAAGACTTCAAAAAGAAGTTGTTTCCGAAGGAAAAAGAGTTCTTGAAAGTCGTCATGGTCATACTAGTGCATTTGCAAATCCTTTTTTTGCAATTGATTATAATGCTTCAGAAGATTATGGTGATGTTTATTTTGGGTTAATTGCTTGGAGCGGTAATTGGAAAATTACTGTTCAAAAGCAGATGTATGAAAGAATTGCTGTTGTTTTAGGTATGAATGAATGGGATTTTTCTTTTATTCTTGATTCTAATGAATTTATTGAAAGCCCCGTTGTTTCTTTAGGTTTTTCAGAGGATGGATTTACAAAAATGAGTCAAATCCTTCATAGATATCAGATGGACAATGTTATGCCTCAAGATAAGTCTCATGAGATTAGAAAGGTTTTATATAATTCTTGGGAAGCTACTACTTTTAATGTTACTGAAGATAATCAAAAATTACTTGCAAAAAAAGCTGCCGATATAGGAGTTGAATTGTTTGTAGTAGATGATGGTTGGTTTGGAAAAAGGTATTCTGACAATGCTGGACTTGGTGATTGGTATATAAACAAAGAAAAATTTCCAAATGGATTAAAGCCTTTAATAGATTATGTTAATTCTTTAGGTATGGATTTTGGTTTATGGGTAGAGCCAGAGATGGTTAATCCAGATAGTGATTTGTATAGAAATAATCCTGATTGGGTTGTTAGTTTCCCTAATAGACCTCGTACCGAAAAAAGAAATCAATTAATTTTAAATTTAGCTAAAACTGAAGTTAAAGATTTTATTATAAAATTTATGAGTGATCTTTTAAGTGAAAATAATATAAAATTCATTAAATGGGATATGAATAGGCCTTTTTACGAATCGGGATGGTCTGAAAAAAATATTGAAAATCAAAGAGAAATATGGTATTACTATACAAAAAATTTATACGATATATGGGAAATTCTTAGAGAAAAATTTCCTCATGTAACTTTTGAATCATGTTCTAGTGGTGGGGCTAGAGTTGATCATGGTATATTAAAATATGCTGATCAAGTTTGGACAAGTGATAATACCGATCCTTTTGATAGACAGGTTATTCAGGAAGGGTTTTCTTACGCTTATAATTCAAAAATAATGGTATGTTGGGTAACAGATTGGGGTGGAAAAAATGCATATCCAATAGAGTATAGGTTTCATTCTGCTATGATGGGTACATTAGGTATAGGTGCAGATTTGAATAAATATTCTTCTGAAGAATTAAATATTTTTAAAGATCAGATTTCATTGTATAAAGATATAAGAAATATTATTCAAAATGGTTATCAATACAGATTATTGTCTACTAAAAAGGATAATCATTATGCAATTCAATATTTATCTCGGGATAAGAATGAGGGTGTTTTGATATTTTTAAAAAATCCTGAAAAAGCAAATGTTTTTGGAAAAATCATTTTAACTTTTAAAGGATTGGAAGCGTCTTCCATTTATTGTGTTGAAGGTTATTACGAAAAAATTTCTGGTCTTGCTCTTATGAAAAAGGGAATTGCTATTGATTTGAGAAAAAATATTGCTTTTAGTGTTTTATCTTCAAAACATTTTGATAGTAAAGTGATTAAATTTAAAAAAATTGGAAAGTAGAAAGGAAGGGAAAAATTTTTAAATATGACTATAAACGAATTATTTTTGAAGTACGATTATTCAATTGAAAAAAAACTTGATACTTTTGAAAAATATGTTTCAAGACAGTCAATGTCAAGATTTATGGCTAGATTTGAACTTTTTAAAAAGATTAAAAATATACGAGGTAATATTGTGGAATGTGGTGTCCATCATGGAGGCGGACTTATGACATGGGCAAAATTATCCACTATCCTTGAACCTTATGCTATTTACAGACATATAATTGGTTTTGATACTTTTGAAGGGTTCCCAACTGTTCATGAAAAAGATAAATCCGATTGGAAGAATAATAATCTAAAAAAAGGGGGTTTAAAAACTTCTTATGATGTTTATTCTGAATTGCAAGAATTAATTGCTTTATATGATGGGAACAGATATTTGAATAAACTTCCTAAAATTGAGCTTGTAAAAGGAAATGCTATTGATACTATTCCTGTTTATGCTGAAAAAAATCCTCAAATGGTTATATCGTTGCTTTATCTAGATTTTGATTTGTATGAACCTACTAAAATAGCTTTGGAATATTTATTGCCAAAAGTTCCTAAAGGTGGTATCGTTGTTTTTGATGAAATGAATAATAAATTGTGGCCCGGAGAAACTACTGCTGTTTTAGAAAAATTTGGAAGTTTTAATAATTTGAAGATAGAGCAATTTGATTATGAACCTAAACTTTCTTATATGGTGATGGATTAACGTATATTTTCATTGAAAATATACGTTGTCTACATACCAATCTATGTTAAATAATTCTTCATCTCTTATTTCTTCGTTTTTTGAAAGTCTTTGAATACCTTTATTATCTATTATAGGGCCTGTAAATGGGTTGAACTTTTTATTTATAAGATTATCTCTTACCGAATAAATTATACTTCTCAACTGAGTATTAATATTTTCATTGTTTAAAGGGGCAATATCTACAACTCCAGAATTTATTCCGCCCCAAAATCTTTCTTTATTTTCTTCATCACTTCCTAAAAATGGCAAGAACGAGAAGCTTGAGTCTTTAAGTATATTGGCAATTATGTTTTCATAATAAATTCCCCAATTCCAAATGGCTGATGTTAAATATTTTTGTGGTGCATATTGTTTCATATCGTAATGATATCCTATAGTGTATACGTTCAAAAATTCCGCCGTTCTAACGACTTGTGCTGTATCTTGATGATGAGTAATAACATCGACATTTTTATCGTTTATAAGGTGTTCTGCGGCATCTTGTTCGAACTTTTTATTATTCCAATCAACTTGTCCAACATACATAAATTTTTGCATGTGGATTAATCGATTTAGCTCCAAGTGCAAATGAGTTAATACTCATTATTACTTCTGGAATTCCAAAAGGAGCTACAAATCCAATTTTATTATTTTCTGTTTTTGCTCCTGCAATTATTCCACATAAAAATCTAACTTCATACATTCTCCCAAAATAAGTGTTGACATTTTCTGGTGTCTGATATCCTGAAAAATGCGTGAGTTTTACATATTTATGAGATGATACATCTTTTTTATCTTTTATGTAGTCAAAACTTGTTGAAAATACGGCTTTATAATTTTCTTTTTCAAGTTGTTTTAATAAGTTGTTAAAATTTTCAGATCCTTGAAGGTTTTGAAAATAGTTTACTTCTATATATTCTT
>CAYZNB010000153.1:0-7021 GCA_964478535.1 uncultured Thermotogaceae bacterium | reverse complement strand
TTGACGAAAATTCTCAATTGCTCGCTACTTTATTTCATCCATATTTACCATAAAAGCATTATAATATAAAAAACTGTCAAAAGCATCATTTTAAACACTTAACCAATTAAACATTTATACGTTTTTTTACCTGTCCAACTGTCTGCTGACCAACTTTAAGCTTTTCACTATTTAAACACTTAACCAACTAACAACTGTCCAACTTAATAACATTAAATTATTTAAAATTTAAAATTCTTTTGATATAATCAAATAAAATTCGTTAACCGAATTAAATAAGTTGAGAGTTGGAAGGAGGACTTTTTTTGAATCCCTTAAAGCTTTTTTGGATTTTTTTCAGAGTAAGTGCATTAACTATTGGTGGCGGATATGCCATGATACCTGTTATAAAAGAATTTATTGTAGATAAATTCAAAGTGTTAGAAGAAAAAGAGTTTATGGACGTAATAGTAACCGCCCAAACAGTGCCTGGAGTTATTGCTATAAATACTGCTATGATAATGGGTCACAAATTATCTGGTATTAAAGGTGCTTTTTTTTCTGTTTTGGGGTGTGTAATTCCGCCTTTTTCTATAATTTTAACAATCGCTTTTTTCTTTTCAAACATAGCATCTTTTGAATTGTTTGAAGGTTTTTTTTCAGGTGCAAGAGTTGGAGTTACAGTAATATTGGCTAAATTATCATTTGATCTAGTCAAAAAAAATGTTTCTCATCCTTTATATTTAATAATAATAGCAATTTCAGCTGGAATTATTTTTTTCACAAGTATATCAGCTGTTGTCGTTTTATTAAGCTCATGTGTTGTTATTTATTTTATAGTTAAAGGGGAGAAATCGAAATGATTATTTTTGAATTATTTATCACTTTCTTTAAAATAGGAATGGTTGCATTTGGCGGGGGTTACGGAGCTTTAAGTATAATTCAAGATGAAATAGTAAATGTTAACAAATGGATAGGAATTGAAGAATTTTTAGATCTTATTTCCATATCTCAAATGACTCCAGGTCCTATAGCAATCAACTCAGCCACATTTGTAGGTTATAATATAGCAGGGTTTTGGGGATCAGTTGCTTCAACAATAGGGGTTATTACACCTAGTATAATATGGATTGTTATTATTTTAAAATTATTAAAATTACTCTCGAAAAAAATAGATACTGATTTAATATTCAAATCATTAAGAATTGCTATAATAGGACTAATAATAGCCGCTACTTTAAATATAGGATTTGGATCAATAGTGAGCATTTTTCACATTGTTTTAGGAATAATAGGTTTTATCATATTGCTAAAATTTAAATTATCCGTTATATGGATTATACTATTAAGCGGTATTGCAGGAATATTTGGAAAATTAATTAATTTAATTTAATTTAATTTAATTTAGTGTAAATTTCAATTCTATTTTTACCATTATTTTTTGCAGTATACAAAGCTTCATCGGCTCTTTTAAGAGCCGTTTTATAATCTTTTTCTCCAGTTTCAACATAATATATCCCTATAGACAAACTTATTTTTATTTTTTCTTTATTAAAAGTTAATGTTTTTTCTTGAATTGCTGATTTTATCATTTCAGAAAAAAGAATTGCTTGTTTGCATGATTTATGAAGCAAAATATAGATAAATTCATCTCCACCATATCTTCCAGTAATAGTATCTTCATCACCAAATTTCTTTGACGTATATGCAACAAACCTTATCACGTCATCACCAAACTGATGACCATAGTTGTCATTTATATTTTTAAAATCATCTATATCTAACATAACAATACTGTAATTGCCTTTCAAGTTTTGTAAAAAGGACATCACATATTCATGATTGAATATATCTGTCATTCCATCTTTTATAGCTTTTTCATACATGAATTTTGCTTTTTCTTCTTCGTATGCAATCTTTTTTTGTAGCTCAAAATATTCTTCTATAACTACCAATATAAGACCCATAGAAAAAAACATCAAACCAAACAAAGTATAGCTTATGCTTGAAAAATTTCCCAATATAATATTAATAGTATCATAGCCAGAAAATAATAACAAAACCAAACTACATAAAACTATTATTTTTGATTCAAACGAATATTTTTTATGTTTAAACGAAATAATCAACCAGCTCAAAATATTCAGCATTAATGTTAAATTAAAATATCCATAAAGAGTCCTATAAAAAGAATTATCTGTTGCTATAAAATTAATAGCAACAATGGAAAAAACTGATAAAAAAGCCAAATAATAACTTAATTTATACTTATATTTTTCATAAATTGCAAGCCCCATAAAAAATGCAGATAAATACATACAACTAACAACTATTTTTTTAAATATGATTATATCAAAAGGAATATGATAAAAAACCATGTAATCAAGGATATTTATTGCAATAAAAAAACACGCTAAGGAAAAAAACAAAATTTCTCTTTTTACATTTTTATAAGCAGTAATATAAAAAAATATCATAAAAAACGAAACCAATATTAAAAAAGAAATGGAAACATTAGTAAGCGTTTTTAAAGTTCCATCAAACCAATCTCTTAAAGCCAAAAAAATTTTAGGGTTTGAAATTAAGATTGGAAAATTCGATAAACCTATATCATACAAAGCATAAATATCTATTCTTACTTCATTACTATTTTTTATTAAGCTTTGATCAATTTCAAATGAAGAAAAAGAATTCCAAATATTGCTTTTTGAAGATTCTTTACATCCTGCACTCCCTATTTTTAACCCATTAAAATATACAGAATAAGAATTTCCAGCTAATCTATATATTATCAAATTATAAGATTCAGAATTATTAATCATTTCAAACTCACTCTCTTTAACCTCTGCATAAAAAGAATAAAGGTTAAAAGAATCTTTATTAAATTTTCTATAATTCAAATTAGGAAAAAATATATTATCACTATGAAAATTTAAAACTATATGTTCTGAAGTTTTATTTAAAAAACTATTAGTTTTAAACGAAACAAAAAAAACTAGCGATAAAAATATGATAGTTAAAAAAAATAAAAATTTATTTTCATTTTTCATTTTACACACCTCAAAAATATTTTACTAATTTTATTATACTGTTTTTTTAAGAAAAAGTAAAGTTTTTAATTAATGCGTTTGAACGATAATTTAATAATTTTAGATTGAAGCATTAGAACATAATATTTGAATAAGATACTCCTTTCATCAAAATACTTTATAATAAATAATTTTAATAAAAAAAATCCTGCTGAAATTAATCAATAGAATAAAAGTATTAAATATTATTTATAATTAACTGATTTAATGAAATACAGAAAGTTTTTTCCACTTCAACTTTCTACTAACCAGTCTATCAACTTTAATAAAATTAACGTTTTAGCAACGAATCAAACAAAACATTAGATTTTAATACGTAAAACGAAATATTTTTTATTTTTTGTTAAATAAAACCTAATAACGGATTTTATAAAATCGTTTCAATATGATTGAATTTTTATAAACAAATTAATAGTTTATAAAAAAGGGGGAATAAAATGCGTATTGAACAACATCCTATTTTAGACTTTAAAAGGGGAAACAAAATTCATTTTACTTTTGATGGAAAAGAAGTATTTGGTTATGAAGGGGAAACTATTTCCGCAGCATTACATGCAAGTGATATCGTTAAACTAAGCGAAAGTTTTAGAACGCACAGACCCAGAGGTCTTTTTTGTGCAATTGGCCATTGTTCTTCCTGTCTGATGACGGTTGATGGTATTCCAAACGTAAGAATTTGCGTAACTAATGTAAAAGATGGAATGATTGTAGAATCGCAAAAGCCGAGAGGTGGTATCGTATGATAAAAACTGATTTACTCGTTGTAGGTGCAGGCCCTGCAGGAATGGCAGCTTCAATTTCCGCAGCAAAAAATGGGATAAATGTAATTTTATTAGAGGAAAACGAAAGAGTTGGAGGACAACTTATAAAACAGACTCATAGATTTTTCGGTTCTCAAAAAGAACATGCAGGAATTAGGGGAATACATATAGCTGAAGATTTAAAAAAAGAGATTGAAAGTTATAAAAATATAGAATTAATGTTATCTGCAACTTTGATGGGAATATACGAAGATGGTATATTCACTGTTTTAAAAGATGATAAAATGATTAAAATAAAGCCTGAAAAAACTATCATGGCTACAGGAGCTTTTGAAAAATATCTTTTATTTGAAAATAATGATCTTCCTGGAATTTATGGAGCAGGTGCAGTTCAAACTTTAATGAATATAAATGGAGTATTACCTGCAAAAAAAGTTTTAATGATAGGTTCAGGAAATATAGGCCTTATAGTTTCTTATCAACTTATGCAGGCGGGAGTTGAAATAGCAGGTGTAATAGAAGCGTCAAATAAAATAGGTGGTTATATGGTTCATGCAGCAAAGTTAAAAAGACTTGGAGTGCCTATCTATACTTCGCACACAATAGAAAAAGCTATTGGAAATGAACGGGTTGAAGGAGCATTGCTTCATAAACTTGATTCTAATTGGAATAAAATAGAAGGAAGTGAATTTGAAATTGATTGTGACTGTATATGTCTTGCGGTAGGATTAAGCCCTTTAACAGACATATTATTTCAAAGTGGATGCGCGGTTAAATATCTTCCCGAATTAGGAGGGTATGTTCCTTATAGAGATGAACATCTTGAAACATCTATAAAAGGTTTATATGTAGCAGGAGATGTTTCTGGTATAGAAGAAGCTACAGGAGCTATGGTTGAAGGAGAAATTGCCGGACTTCATGTAGCAGGTACTTTAAAACAAGATGATAAAATTTTTGAAAGAATAAAAGAAATGAAAGAAGAATTAAGAAGTCTTAGAGCAGGACCAGTAGGACATAAAATAAGAGAAGGGCTTTCAAAATTATATGATGAAATATACGTTGAAGAAGATGAGTTTCCTGAAGTATACGATATAGAGTTTTTTAGAAAAACTGGAACGCCTTCAGAAGAAAATTTAAAAGCGGTTATGCCTGATGAAGAAAGACTAAATAAAGGCCCAGTAGCCGTAACAGAATGTTTTCAAAGAATACCTTGTGATCCATGTGTTTACAGTTGTCCTTATAATGCTATAAAACCATTTGAAGATATGAACGAATTGCCTGAAGTAATATTTGAAAAATGTATAGGATGTGGAATTTGTGTTGGAAAATGTCCTGGACTTGCAATATTTGTTTTAAACAAAAACTATTCAGAAACAACAAGTACTGTTACTTTACCGTATGAATTTTTGCCAAAACCTGCAAAAGAATCTATCGTAGATGTTTTAGATAGAAGTGGTGCTAAAATTTGCGAAGGAAAAATTATAAGAATATTAGACGGCAAAGCACAAGATAAAACAAGTATAGTTACAGTAGAAGTTCCAAAAGAATTTTATAATCAAGCAAGAAACATTAAGGTGGTGTTATGATGAAAGAAGAAAACATTGTAATATGTAGATGTGAAGATTTTACTTTAAAAGAACTTAGAGAACTTCTTGAACAAGGTTTTAATACTGTTGAAGAAATAAAAAGAGTTGCAAGATTAGGGATGGGGCCATGTCAGGGGAAAACGTGTGGGCCTTTAATAAAAAGAGAAATAGCAAAATATACTAAACAGAAAATAGAAGATTTAGATAGAGAAGCAAGTCGACCTCCATATGGAGGAATAATGTTTGGACAAGTAGTAGGTGATGACATTGAAAAATAAAGCAGGAATTGTTATAATTGGTGGGGGAATAACAGGAACTTCAATTGCATATTATCTTGCAAAAGAAGGGTTTAAAGATATTGTAATTCTTGAAAAAAGATATCTAACATATGGTGCTACAGGAAGGTGTGGTGCTGGAGTTAGACAACAATGGGGAACAAGACAAAACTGTCTTTTGGCAAATGAAAGTATGAAAATTTTTGAAAATCTTAATGAAGAACTTCAAGTAAAAAGAGATATTGAACTAAAACAAAAAGGATATCTTCTTTTGGCTTATTCAGAAAAAGAATATGAATTATTTAAAAAAAATATATCTGTTCAGCACGAACTAAATATACCTTCAAAACTTGTAACTCCTTACGAAGCAAAACAAATAGTGCCTATTTTAAACACTGCTGATTTAGTGGGAGCAACTTTTTGCCCAACAGACGGACATGCAAATCCTTTTTTAACAACGATGGCGTATGCTGAAGCCTCTGAAAGATTTGGAGTTACAATATATAAAAATACAACTGTAACCGAAATAAAAATGAAAAATGATAAAATAATAGGTGTGCAAACAGATAAAGGATTTATAGAAACAGATAAAGTAGTTAATGCTGCGGGTGGGTGGGCTCAAGAAATAGGTAAAATGGTAGGTCTTGATTTACCTATTTATTCTGAAAGGCATGAAATACTTGCAACAGAGCCTGTAAAAGAAATTTTAGGCCCAATGGTCATGTCTTTTTCATATAATATTTATTGTCAGCAAACACCTCATGGAAGTTTCATAATGGGATGTAGCCCAGAAAATGAACCTCACGGTTACAATCAAAATAGTTCTTGGAATTTCCTTGAAACAATGTCGAAAAAAGTTACATGGCTTTTGCCTCCAACACAAAAACTTAGAGTAGTAAGACAATGGGCTGGACTTTACAATATTTCACCAGATAAACAACCTATTGTATGTGAGTCTGAAAAAGTAGAAGGTTTTTATATGGCTATAGGATTCAGCGGTCATGGATTTATGATAGCTCCGGCAGTAGGTATTTTGATGAAAGATATAATCTTGAAGAAAGATCTTACATGGGATGTAACTCTCGATATAGGAAGATATGAAAGAAATGAAATTATTGCGGAATCATCTGTAGTTTGATAGAAAAGTTGAACAGGCTTTTGATTTAATTCCCCTCTTGAGGGGTGGCAACCTTTGGTTGACGGGGTGGACAGGTTTTTGTAAATGCTTTTAATAATGATTTGGAGTTAAATTTTTCTCATTGAGAAGCTTTTTTGATTCTAATGTAGTGTAACAGCCACGCTGAACTGTGCACGGCGTTACAGCACAGGCA
>CAYZNB010000152.1:0-7137 GCA_964478535.1 uncultured Thermotogaceae bacterium | reverse complement strand
CCATTTTAAACGCTTTTCCATTTAAACAATTAATCAATTAAACATTTTTTGTTTTTCCTTATCAACTGTCAGCTAAACATCTTAACTATCATAGAGGTGCGTAAATGGAAATAATAAAATTAGAGAAAAAATATATTAATCAAGTAATAGAATTAGCTTTAAAAAATTATGAAGAAGAAAAAGAAATTTTATCTTACCTTCCAGAAAAAGAAGATTTTCGCAAAAATATCGAAAAATATATTAATAGGATATTTGAAATAGGCGAAGGTTTTTTGGCGTTAAAAGGTGAATTTCTTATTGGATATTTAATAGGTTTTGAAATTCCGGAATTATTTGGAAAATGTAAAGGAGTTTACAGTCCGTTATTTGCAAACGGTATTGTGAAAGAAAATAGAAAAAAGATTTTACAACATTTATATTCAAAATGTTCTGAATTATGGGTAGAAAAAAATTATACATCTCATGCAATAACTATATATGCTCAAGATGTTATATCTTTTGAAACATATTCTTGGTTAGGATTTGGTATGAGATGTGTTGATTCTATAAAAGAAATAAAACCAACAGATGAAAAAACTTTAATCGAAATAAAAAAAGCTGAAATAAAAGATGCACATTTACTTGAAGAAATATCAATAGAATTTGCTAATTACATGAAAAGTTCACCGCTTTTTATGCTGCATGATCCAAATGATGATCATACAAAAGAACATCAAGAATTTTTAGAAAATCAAAACAATCATTTATGGATAGCTTATAATGATAATAAAGCTATAGGATATATTAAAATCCAACCAGAAGGAGAAACATTTATATCACTTCACGAAAAAGTCATGAATATAACAGGAGCATTTGTGCTTCCTGAATATAGAAATTCCAACGTAGCTTCTTCTCTTTTAAATATAGTTGAAAAATGGTCTCTAGATAATAATTATAAATTATTAGGAGTAGATTTTGAATCATTTAATATATTAGGAAGCTCTTTTTGGAATAAATATTTTACCCCTTACACGTATTCTTTAGTAAGAAGAATTGATGAAAGAATCGGGGGGGATATAAATTAAAAAATTATTAATAATAAATGGTTGCCCTGGGGTTGGTAAAACAACGGTATGTAAATTATTATATAGAAGTATTGAGGAATCAGTATGGTTAGACGGAGATTGGTGTTGGATGATTAATCCTTTTGAAGTTAATAAAGGAAATAAAGAAATGGTTGAAAGTAATATAAACTTTTTACTGGAGAATTATTTTAAAAATTCTTCAATAAAAACCATAATTTTTAGTTGGGTAATTAGTAACGAGAAAATATTTTCTAATATTTTAGATCGATTAACATATAAAAATTTTACAACTTATAAAATATCATTAATTTGTGATCCAGAGATATTAATTAAAAGAATGGAAAATGATGGCAGAAATCGTGATCAAATTCAGAATAGTCTAAAAAGACAGCAAAATTATATGAAAATGGATACTCATAAAATAGATACAACAAAAAAAGATTTGGAAGATATTATAAGAGAAATTAAAGAGATGATTTACTAATGAAAATTTTAGATTTTAAATTAGAAAGAGTCACTAAAGAAAACCGGTCTGAATCCTAAAAAACGGAAAATAGAAAGCAAAATAGCAAAATAGGCACAAACGAAAAAAGTGGAATAATGCCATATAAACTGTAATATTAATGGTAAAAGTTACCATATAATTATTAAAAAAATTTCTAAAAACAGTTTTGCTTGAAGAAAAAAACAAGATTTGCAACGAAATTATGTTTTTTAAATTTTTAAGAATAAGCTTGATTTATGCAAAGAATCAAATATTAACAGGAGGAATTAAAATAAAATGAAAATTTATATAACAAGACATGGAAACACTGAATGGAATAAAATCGGTAAAATGCAAGGATGGAAAAATTCACCATTATCTGATGAAGGGATTAAAAATGCAAAAAATTTAGGAGAAAGATTAAAAGAAATTGACTTTGATATAGCTTATTGCAGTACTTTAGATAGAACATTTGAAACGCTTAATTACATAAAAGGTGATAGAAATTTTCCAATTGAAAGAAAAGAGGAAATAAAAGAAATGGGTTTTGGAATATGGGAAGGAATGTTTCATGAGCATATTGAAGAAATATATCCAACACAAAGAAATTATTTTTGGCATCAACCTCATTTATACAAACCTGTAAATGGAGAAACTTTTGAAAGTATTTTTGAAAGAACAAAAACCTTTTTAGAAGAAATTACTAATTCAAATTACGAAAATATTTTGGTAGTAACACATGCGGTGACACTAAAAACAATTATGAGTATTATAAAAAATACCCCGCTTGAAAATCTTTGGTCTCCACCGTATATAAAAGACACATCACTAACTTTAGTAGAATATACAGATAATCAATTTAATGTAATAATGGAGGCCGATGTTTCGCATATTAAATAATGAGAAAAATAAAAGGGGGGATAAAATGTTTAAATTTATTTTTTTAGGAGTCTTTTTATTTAAAGAAATTCTTGAATATATTTTAATGAAGATAAATATCAATTATTCTATTTCAGAAAAAGCAAAAATACCAGAAGAATTAAAAGAACATATTAATGAAGAAGAAAATAAAAAAATAAAAGCTTATTTAAAAGATAAAAGTTTTTTAAGTAATATTTCTAATCTTATTGATATTGCATTTACTCTATTTTTTATACTTTTATTATTCCCAAAAATGGAAACTTTTGTAATAAATATAAACGAGAACATAATAGTTCAAGGAATTATTTTTTATGGAATATTTTTAGGAATAAGCTATATCTTGAACTTGTCTTTTTTGCTAATTAAAACTTTTAAAATTGAAGAAAAATACGGTTTTAACAAAACAACATTTAAAATATTTTTATCAGATTTATTGAAAACGATAATTCTTTTAATTATAATTGGAATTCCACTTATTTCAGGCACATTCTATTTAATTTTAAATCTTAATAATTGGTGGATATACCTTTTTGTAGCGATTATAATATTTCAATTTTTGGCTATACTTATATATCCTAAATTCATAATGCCATTGTTTAACAAATTTACGCTTCTTGAAGATGATGAGTTAAAAGAAGATTTAATAAAGATTTCAAACGAATCTGGTTTTGATGTGAAAAAAATATTTGTTATGGATGCATCTAAAAGAACAAAACATTCAAATGCTTTTTTTACTGGAATAGGAAAAAGTAAAAAAATAGTATTGTTTGATACGTTGCTTGAAAATCACAATAAAGATGAAATAAAAGCTATATTTGCACATGAAGCAGGACATTATTATTATAAACATATTAAAAAAACTCTGTTTTTGTCAACTTTTTCTATGGCAGCAATTATTTTAACATTATTTTTATTGATGGAATCATCTCTTTTAAACAATGCTTTTAATATTGACTCCATATACACAAAATTAATATATTCAATAATATTCATATCTTCAATATTTAATTTTTTTGAATACATATCAAATCATTTTAGTAGAAAAAATGAATTTCAAGCAGATAATTATTCAAAAAAATATGTTGAATCAAAACATCTAATCAACGCATTGATAAAATTACATAAATCTAATTTATCAAATTTAACGCCACACCCATTATATTCGAAATTACACTATTCTCATCCACCATTGATTGAAAGAATAAAAAATTTAAAATCAAAAGGGGGGGAATAAATGAATTTTCCTACGCACATAGTTGCAGCAGGCGGATATGTTTTTGACAAATTTGGCAATATGTTGTTAGTTAAAACAAAAAATAGAGGTTGGGATTGCCCAGGAGGGCAAATAGAAAATGGAGAAAACATAGAAGAAGGATTAAAAAGAGAAATTGTTGAAGAAAGCGGAATAACAGTTTCTGTAAAATGTTTAGTAGGGATATATTCGAATGTTGGTCAACACACTTTTTATGATGGGATTACGCACGTTCCAACGAAAGTCATGTTTGATTTCATATGCGAATACATTGAAGGAGAACTCACTACATCGGATGAAACTGAAAATGTACTTTGGATTTCTAAAAATGAAGTTTTAAAACATATTACATCTCCCGCCATAATTTATAGAATGAAAAATGTAATGAATTTTCAAGGAAAAATATGTTATTCTTCATATATTACAAAACCAGAATTTAAAGTTTTATATTCAAGATATGTTTAAAAAGCATTAAAAATATTTTGATTTCAAAAATACTTGTAATATAAAAAAGGAGAATAATTTAAGATGAAAATAACAGCAATTATGGGAAGTCCTCACAAAGGAAACGGTTATAAATTAGTTAAAAAAATTGAAAAAAATTTAAAATCATTAAATAAAGAAATTGAATTTAATTATATTTTTCTTAGTGAAACAGATTTGAAAATGTGTAAAGGGTGTTTTTTATGTTTTTCAAAAGGAGAAGATTTTTGTCCTTTAAAAGATTCAAGAGAATCAATTGAAAAAGAAATATCCGAATCAGATGGAGTAATTCTTAGCTCTCCAGGATATGCTTGGAACGTAAGTGGTTTGATGAAGAATTTTATAGATAGAATATCTTACACTTTACATAGACCGAAATTCTTTAATCAATCGTTAATGGTAGTAACTAACGGTGGTTCAGGGTTGAAAAAAGTTAATAAAGTTCTTTCAATGTGTTTAGGAGGAGCAGAAAAAATTTGTGAAATATCGATAATTACAACACCTTATGAAACAACAAAAAAATATTCAGAACAAACTAACAAAATAATTGAAAAAAATACTAAAAAATTTCATAATTCGCTATTAAAAGATAAAATAAAACCAGTAAATTTAGGTAATCTTATATGGTTTAATTTGTTTAAAAAAATGGCAACATTATCTAAAGAAACTATACCAGCAGACTTTGAATATTATAAAACTAAAAAAAATTATTTTTATGAAACTAAACTCAACCCTTTAAAAAAAACAATTGCGATTTTGATCTCCTCATTAGCAGTTTGGAGCATGAAAAAGAAAGTGAAATTCAAATAACAGAAATATAGGAGAAAAAATGAAAAAAAAATATTATGCAGTAAAAGCAGGTAGAAAAATTGGGATATACGACACTTGGAAAGAATGTGAAGAGCAAATAAAGGGATTTTCTAACGCTCAATATAAAAGTTTTTTAAGAATTGAAGAAGCTAAAAATTTTTTAACGGATAATAAATTAATTAATAAAAATAATGAAGAAATAACGTGTGAAGAAAATACGTTAATAGCATATGTGGATGGCTCATATGACAAAATAACTAAATGTTATGGCTCTGGAATTTATATAGAAAACGATGAAAAAGTATATTTAAAATTTAAAGGTAACGATGAAAAATTTTCAGAATCTTGGAATGTTGCCGGAGAATTGATAGCAGTTATGGAAGCGATTAATTACGCAATAAAAAATAATTATGACAAAATAAATATATATTATGATTATGAAGGAATAGAAAAATGGGCTGACGGTACATGGAATGCAAATAAATATGCATCAAAAACATATAAAGAATTTATAGAACCCATAAAAGAAAAAATTAAATTAAACTTTATAAAAGTTAAAGCACATTCCGGAAATAAAGGAAATGAAATAGCTGATAAACTTGCTAAAGAAGCATTAAATAAATAAAAATCCTCTTAAACAAAGAGGATTTTTAACTTTTTTAGACCATGATAAAATGAAATTGATACAATTATAATATTTGCTGCAATAACTTGTATTATCTTCATAAAATTAATTTCTTTAGAACACTTCTAACTTGCCAAATTTTTTATTAAATAGCAAAAAAGTCTTCTCTCTAAGCAACGTCAAACAAACTTTCATAAAGTATTTCCGCTTATATAAAAACTCTATAAAGTTTAAAAATGGCTTTTGATTTATATCAGTATAATAACCATTCTAAATTTTGAACGAAATTTTAGTATTAAGATAACATTTATATTTTAAATAATTAAATAATTAATAAAAATTTTATAATTAACCTATAGCATTTTTATCGCAATATTTAATCGTACTACTTTCTTTTGTTGAAAGGGTTTTTAAAAGATTTTTGGACATTGAGGGCACCTCGTGCAAAGTTAAGATTTTGTAACGGTTTTTAATCCGCTTTAGAAAAGGGTTTTAGAAGACGGTTTTTTTGGAATTTAAACTTAGAAATAGTAATATTGATTTTCTAGTAAAAAAAATTTTAAACGGAAAAATATTTCCGAATTAATAAATCTTAGGGAGGTTGTAAGTAATGAAAAAACTTTTTGTGTTTTTGTTAGTTGTTATGATGCTTGTTTTAAGTTCGTGTATGGGATTATTTGAAAAACCGGAAGAACCAACGACTGAAAGTAGAGGTATAGTATTAGGAGAAAAAATAGAAAATCCTTTTTCTTTAAGCAGAGTTAGATCATTAGTTCCTGATGCGGAAATAAATCTTTACTACATAAGATTAAAAACTGAAGATGCAGATCTCATGGCTAGAATTGAAGAAAATTATGAATATGTAAGTTTATATCCATTAGATTACGAAATAATTGAAGGAGGAACCTCTTATTATGACTCTGAAATAGAAGAAGAAGGATTCAATTGGATATATATGTTTGTTACTGTTGAAGAATATTATGAATTATTTAATGAAAATGTTATAATTGAAATACTTGATGAAATGTATTATACAGAAGAACTTATGGAACAAATAGAAGCAGAATACGATGCACTTACAAGATCAAGTAGAGTAAACAGGAAGAGTAATGTATATGAACACTATAACAGGACAATATGAACCAGTAAAAAATGTAGAAGTAAAAGTGAGCAGATTATTAAGAACAGATACAGTGTTTACTGATGAAAATGGATATTTTGAAGTTGATAGAACGTATAGACATGCAAATATAAAATTATATTTCCGAAATGATAATGCAAGAGTTATATCTTCGCAAGATGGTCTTTTAAATTTTGTACTTACAACAACATATTCAGAACCAACAAGATCAGAAAACGAATTAGTAGGAATTGAAATAAAATTTAATGAAAAAACTCTTGAAAACAAATATGCAACCATAATAGATGCAGTAGAAGATTACAAAAGTTATGCTATTGAAAACAACATAGCTTTACCGCCGTTTTTAAGAATAATGGC
>CAYZNB010000151.1:0-7175 GCA_964478535.1 uncultured Thermotogaceae bacterium | reverse complement strand
ACCCTGTATGCTTTATTGATACAGGGTTTTGTTTATTTTACTTCTGGAAAATGCGTTATAAGTTTTTAACGCTTTTTCTTTCCAACTGACGCACAAAAAAATTCATAGAATCAAAAAGAAAACAAAAAGCCCTTTTAAAGGGCTTTTTTAAATACTTAGTTTTTCAAATTGACTGTTATATAAATTATAATAAAATTCTTTTTTTGCAAGAAGCTCATTATGAGTTCCTTTTTCAACAATATCACCATTATCCATTACGAGAATTAAATCAGCATCCCTTATAGTAGATAATCTATGAGCAATAATAAAACTTGTTCTATTTTTCATTAAAGTGTTCATTGCATTTTGAATCTGTATTTCGGTTCTAGTATCTACAGAGCTAGTCGCTTCATCAAGAATCAAAATCCGTGGTTCAGATAATATGGCTCTAGCTATAGTGATAAGTTGCTTTTGACCTTGAGAAATATTAGAGGTTTCTTCGTTAATAATCATATCATAACCATTAGGCAAATTATGAACAAAACTATCAACGTGAGCGGCCTTAGCAGCTTCTATTACTTCTTCATCAGAAGCAGTTAAATTACCATATCTAATATTATTCATTATAGTATCATTATATAACCATGTATCTTGTAAAACCATTCCAAAATTATTTCTTAAATCATTTCTTAAAAATTCTTTTATATTATGGCCATCAATAGTAATTTCGCCTTCATTAACATCATAAAAACGCATTAAAAGTTTAACCATTGTAGTTTTTCCAGCACCAGTGGGACCTACTATAGCAACCTTTTGGCCTTGAGAAATTTTTGCAGAAAAATTATTAATAATAATTTTTTCAGGAGTATAACCAAAATGAATATTTTTAAATTCTACATTTCCATCTATTTTGTTTAATTTTACTGGTTTAGAAATTTCACAAATTTCTTCATTTTCTTCTAAAAATTCAAAAACTCTTTCTGCAGCGGCTGCAGTTTGCTGTAAAATATTTGAAACATTTGCTAATTGCGCAAGTGGTTGAGTGAATGATCTCATATATTGGATAAATGCTTGAATGTCTCCTACAGATATAACACCTTTTGCAGCAAACCAGCCACCGAGAATACTAACAATAACATAACCGACATTTCCGATAAAACTCATCAGAGGCATCATTATACTTGAAAAAAATTGAGATTTCCATGCAGATTTATAAAGAGTTTTATTATATTCATCAAATTTTTCAATGCTTTTCTTCTCTCCATTAAAAGCTTTCATTACTAAATGTCCACCGTACATTTCCTCAATATGTCCATTTACATGTCCAATATAATTCTGTTGTTCTTTAAAGTATTTTTGAGAATGTTTTATAATAAAAGTGACAAGTTTTAAAGATATTGGCATTATCAAAATTGCAGCTAAAGTCATTTGCCAACTTATGGTCAACATCATAATAAGAATTCCTACAACAGTAGTTAAAGAGGTTATTATTTGAGAAAAACCTTGACTTAAAGTTTGATTAATAGTTTCAACGTCATTAGTAAATCTAGATAAAATTTCGCCATGATTAGTTTCATCAAAATATCTGAAAGGCATCATATTTATTTTTTTGGATAAACTTTTTCTGAAATTGTAACTAATTTGAACAGAAATTTTAGACATTATAAAATTTTGAATATAAGAAAAAATAGAACTTGCCAGATATAAGCAAAGAAGTATTGCAAGAGTTTTTGAAATATATGAAAAATCAATACCAGAGTCTGTTCCCGAAACTATACCTACAACACCTTCAAAAATTCTAGTGGTAACTCTTCCTAAAATTTTAGGGCCTATAATCATAAAAAGAGAGCTTCCAATTGCAAAGCTTAAAACAATTATTAAGGATACTTTATATTCTGATAAAATAACAAGAAGTTTTTTCATAGTCTGTTTAAAATTTTTAGCTTTTTCAGGAGGTCTTCCTATAGGGCCTCTTGATCCTGGGCCAACGGTAGTTCTTTTACTATTGAATTCTTTTTTTTGATTACTCATGCTAATTCCTCCTTTGAAAGCTGAGAAAAAGCTATTTCTCTATAAACAGAACATTTTTCTAACAATTCTTTGTGAGAGCCTTTACCCACAATTTTTCCTTCATCAAGAACCAAAATTTGATCGGCATCGAAAATTGTAGAAATTCTTTGCGCAACAATTATTACAGTTGAATTTTTTGTGTAAGGTTTTAATTGTCTTCTTAAAGCAACATCGGTTTTAAAATCAAGTGCAGAAAAGCTATCATCAAAAATATAAATATCACAATTTTTTGCAAGAGCTCTTGCTATAGAGAGTCTTTGTTTTTGTCCACCTGAAACATTAGCACCACCTTGAGAAATAATGTGTTGAAATTTTTCATTTTTTTCATTTATAAAATCTAAAGCTTGAGATATTTCAGTTATTTTTTTAAGATCCTCATCAGAAATATTTTCATTACCATATTTCATGTTGCTTTCTATAGTACCGCTGAATAAAATATTTTTTTGAGGGACATAACCAATTTTATTTCTTAAATCTTCTTGAGTGACAGATCTTACATCAATACCATTTACTAAAATTTGACCTTGCGTGACATCATAAAATCTTGGAATTAAATTTACGAGAGTAGATTTTCCGGAACCTGTAGAACCAATAATAGCAGTAGTTTTTCCAGGAACAGCTTTAAAATTTATATTTTTTAACATGTTTTCTTCGGCACTACCATACTTAAAAGAAACATTTTTAAATTCAACAACGCCAGAATTATTTTTGTCGAAAGATTCAGTATTTTCAGGATCTTTTATCGTGACTTCCGTTTCTAAAACTTCTGAAATTCTTTGAGCAGAAACAGAAGCTCTTGGAACCATAACAAACATAAAAGAAAGCATTAAAAATGAGAATATAATTTGCATTGCATATTGCATAAAAGCCATCATATCTCCAACTTGCATATTTGATTCGGCAATTTGATGAGAACCAACCCAAATAATTAAAAGAGTAGTTCCATTCATTATAAACATAATAACAGGCATTAAAAAAGCCATCACTTTATTTATAAAAAAAGTTGTTTTTGTTAAATCTGAATTAACTATATCAAAACGTTTTTTTTCATATTCTTGAGTATTAAAAGCTCTTACAACCATCATTCCGGAAAGATTTTCTCTTGTAACTAGATTTAATTTATCCAGAAGTTTTTGAATAAGTTTGAATTTTGGAATAGCAATTGTAAAAACTAATATCATTATACCCGATAATACTATAACAGCAAGAGCTATAATCCATGACATAGAAGAACTTTTTTCTAAAGCATGTAAAATACCCCCTACTCCAAGTATAGGAGCATAAAAAGACATTCTTATTATAAAAACAAGAACATTTTGAATTTGTGTAATATCGTTTGTAGTTCGAGTTATTAATGAAGAAGTTGAAAATTTATCAAATTCAGTATTTGAAAAACTTTCAATTTTTTTAAACAGTTGCTCTCTAAGGTTTCTTGCAAGACCAGCAGCAGTTTTTGAAGCTAAGAACCCTACGCTTATAGTACAAACAGCTGCTACTAAAGCTATCAGTAACATAAAAAAACCTGTTTTTAAAATATAATTTGTTTGTATTTTTTCAGTTTTCAGGCCTATTATGTCATATTCACTTTTTAAAAAAGTAATTGAAGCCTGATATTTTATTGAAGAATCTATTTTGGTGATTTTTTCATAAAAAGATTCGATAAAAATATCTTTTTGATTTTCGGGTAAAATAGAAATCATTTTAAAAAAACTCTCAACATCTTCAAATTCATTATTTTCAATATTTTCTAAAGAAAATAAAATAAAAAGAAATTCTGAAAAAACATCATCAAGTTCCATCTCTATGTTTTTACTTACTTTTTTTAAAACATATATATTTTCTTTTTCTAAAATAGGAAAATCTTTTAAATAAGAATCAAAATCTTGATTATTTTTTTCAATTAAAATATAATTTTCTTTTATTAAGCTTAATGAAGAATCATCAGCAAACAAAAAAATTTTTTCCAACTGTTTCTGAGTGATAGCTATAGGAACAGTATTTTCAAAACCTGATTGTTGAATACCAACATTAACAATTTTTGACATATAATCAGGAAGCGATAACTCGCTCATTGCTTGTATAAAAAGAAGAATAACAGCAAATATAATAGCAAAGATGAAAGGTTTTAAAAATTTTATAAGTTTTATCATGTTTTGTACTCCTTGAATATTTTATCTAGGGTTGTTAAACCCGAAAGAATTTTTTCTAAATCATCCGGATCAACTTTTTTTAGAATTTCTTGAAAAATTTTTTCTATTTCTGTTCTATTAGATAAAGCATTTTTTTTAAATTTTTCAGTTAATTTTACGTATACAACTCTTCTGTCTTTATCACTCCTTTCTCTTTCGATAATACCAAGTTTTTCAACTCTATCAACAATACCAGAAATAGTACTATTTGAAAGCCCCATTTTTTTGCTTAAATCCGACATTTTTAATCCAAGGTCATGGTTCTCGTGGGCTAAAATACCTACAAGAACACTTTGAGAAGCAGTTAAACCCATGCTTTCAAAATGATTTGTAATGGTCTTTTTTATAGAATCCATAATACTTTTAAGAGTTCTTACAATTTGAATGTTTTTATTTAAATTATTCAATATTTATCCGCCTTTTGATAATATTTCGCATAATAATATTTCGCGTCCGAAATATTATTATACGAAATATTATTATATCAAAAATAAAAAAAATTGTCAATAAAAAATACATAACAACAATTTCTTCATTAACATTTACTATGTTTGTGAATACTAGTTTTCTGAAAACTATAGCGTAAAAACTATTAGAAGATCAAGTTTTTTTCATTCTTTATACAGCAATTTTTTTAAAAATTCAAAATATTCAATAGACTCTTTTTCAGCTTTTTTTACAATATCAATAACTTCTTCAAGGCTTTTTTCTTTCATAATATTTATATAACTATTATAATATCCTTCTAAAAAATAAATTATTAATTTTATAGCTTTTATTGGATCGACATCATTCTTAAATTTACTCTTATCAACAGTATTAAAAATTTTTTCATACTGATTTTCATATAAATGTTGATATTTTTTTGTAATAGCATTTTTTAAAATTTTAGGAGCATTAAAATAAGAATCATAAATAATAGAATATAAATAAGGTTCTTCAATAGAAACCTCTAATTTTATATTTCCATACTGTATTATCATTTCAAAAATATCTGTAGAAGGATTTGGAAGTTTTTGCTGCATTTTTTGTAATAAAAATGTAACCGCATACTCGAAAACATATAAATACAAATTTTTTTTATTTCCAAAATAATGAAAAAGAATGCCCTTAGAAATTTCGGCATTTGCAACTATATTATTTGTAGAAGCTTTATCGTAATTATTTATTGCAAATTCTTTTATACACGCATTTAAAATACGCTTTTTCTTTTCTTCAGGAAGGCTTTCAAATTTTTCAAACATATTTTATTCACTCCAATCACATAAAGCTGCCATTTAACAGGCAGCTTATACTTTCAAATCTTTTTTAGAATATTTTATATAAGAGATAGAAATACATACAATTATAATTATAACACTTAAAAGCAGATAAAATCCAGATATTTTTTCATTTCTAATTATAGTCAAACCATCAAAATACCTAAAAGGTGAAAAATATTTAAGGAATTCTAACTTTTCGTTTAGTGAAGCTACGATCGATAAAAAATAAGTGCCTAAAACTATTCCTAATGAAACCGGTAAAGCTTGTTTAGCCTTTTTTAAAAATATTGAAACAACGAAACCTAAACAAAAATATAAAATATTAGCTATTAAAAGACTAATCCATAAAAGAATTAAAACGCTTAAATTAAAATCACTAGATGTAAATAATTTAAAACTTAATATTGAAAATAATATACCTAAAATATTAAAAATAATTATTTGTAAAAAACCAGAAAAAAGTTTTGAAGTTAAAATATAGTCTCTTGTTATAGGTTTGGAATATAAAAATTCTATAGTTTTATCTCCATTTTCTTTTGATAATATGTTTGAGCCTAAAAGAATATATTGAATAGCAGCAAATAAAAACACATATTGAAAAATATAAGAAAAATAATCCATAGAATCACTAAAATTGACATTACTCATATTAAAAGCCTTCATCATTTCTTCTGGAAAACTTTCCATCAAAGTGGTTAATGATTCTGCGTCTTTTGAAAAAGAACTGAACATCGACATAGATAAAAACAACAGAGCAATTAAAGCAATTGTCCAAATTATAAAAGATTTTTTATTAAAACTAATTTCTCTAAAAAATAATAACATTATTTTTCACCTTCTTTATAATAATTCATGAATATTTCTTCTAAAGTTGGATCTTCAATCCAAATATTATCAACTTCTAATGAAGAAATATTTTTAACAATTTTATTTAAATCTCCTGAATATAAGAACTCAATCATACCATTATTTTTCACAAAATTTGTCATTTCTCCATCATCTAATTTAAAGTCATAATTCTTATTCTTTAATTCCAATTTTATCTTTTTATAGCGATCATCCTGAAGATTTTCCACTTGTTCAACTTTTAAAATACGGCCATCTTTTATAATTCCAACTCTATCGCACATTTTTTGAACCTCTGTAAGAATATGAGAAGAAAAAAATATCGTTACACCTTTTTTATTTTCTTCTTTTAACAAATTAAAAAACTTATTCTGCATTAAAGGATCTAACCCACTTGTAGGTTCATCTAAAATTAAAAGATCAGGACTATGAAGCAAACTTTGAATAATAGCAATTTTCTTTTTATTTCCTAAAGAAAGCTCATCAATAGTTTTGTTTTTATCTACTAAAAAATAGTCGCATAACTCATTAATTTTTTTCGAGCAATCTTTTTTATAATATTTTGCAGAATATTTTAAAAGCTCAAAAACTTTCATATCGTCATAATAATTAACTTCCGAAGGTAAATAACCTACATTTTTTTTAATTTCAGAAGAATTTTTTTGACAATCTAATCCAAAAATCGAAGCACTACCAGAATTTGCAAAAATATAATTCATCAATGTTCTTATAGTAGTTGATTTTCCAGCTCCATTTGGTCCAATAAAACCAAATATCTCTCCCTCTTTAAAATAAGATTATTTAACTAAATCAAGCTTATTCTTAGAAA
>CAYZNB010000150.1:0-7194 GCA_964478535.1 uncultured Thermotogaceae bacterium | reverse complement strand
GCTCAATTGTTTTTTTGACGAAAATTCTCAATTGCTCGCTACTTTATTTCATCCAAATTTACCATCAAACTATTATAATTAAAAACTATCTAAAAGATCGCTAATTTAACGCTTAAACGTTTTTTTTCAACTTATCAACTTTCTGCTTACCAACTTTAAAATTTTTGTCACTTGTCACTTTTAACTTTTAACTTTTCACTATTTAAACGCTTAACCATTTAAACAATTAAACGTTTTTTGTTTTTCCTTATCAACATCAACTTTTTATAATAATAATTTTTAAGAAATATTAACATAATAGAATATGAAATAAAAATTAATTTTATTGTTTACAAAACAAGGAATTTTATGATATAATAAATATGAATTTAAAATCAAAAACAACATACATGATTTTATTTTTAAAAATTGTATTTGGGGGGGAATAAAATGCATAATTTGAAAGAACTAGAAAATTTATTAAACAACGTAGTTAACAAGTATAACACATTAAAAAAAGATAAAGAAGAATTAAAGTTAGAGTGCGAAGGATTATATACAGAATTAGAAAACGTGACAAGTCAAAAAGAAACACTTGCTCAAGAACTTGAAGATCTTAAAAAAGCTTATGAAGATTTCCAAGAAGACGTGAACAGTTCTATCACGCAAATTAAATCAGAAATATTTTCAAAAATTGGAGATGATTTAAATGAATTTATTTCTGAAAATAGTGAAACTGAGAATCAAGAATAACCCGGCGGTGCTTTAGTTGTCTAAATATAAAGATATAGAAATAAAACTTTTTGGAGAAACTTACAAGTACAGAGTCGACGAGCCTGAAGAATTAATTGAACCAATAAAAAATGAAATAATAGAAGAAATAGAAAAATACGTTCAAAAATTTGGAGAAGAGAACACTAAATATGTGTTATTACTTCTTTTGTTGAACGAAAAGCTTGAAACGAATAAAATTTCAAGTGTTATAACAGAACTAATAAAAAAATATGAAGATTCTTTTAATTTAAAGGCCCCTTGAAATTTTTACAGAATCCGGGAGTTGGTCGTATGAAAATAGGTTTTTTTGATTCAGGCATAGGGGGATTGACAGTATTAAAAAAAGTGGTTATGAATTTTGGCAACCACAATTATTTCTATTTTGGAGACACTCTTAATGTGCCCTATGGAACGAAACCACAATCTTTTTTGATAAATAACCTTGAACATATTTTTGATTTTTTTGAAGATTTAGGAGTAGATATTTTAATAGCTGCATGCAATACTACAGATTCTTTGGTAAATAAAGGATTAGTTAACCCATACGATAGAAAATTCAAATACATTAGTATAATTAAAAATGGATTATTTCAAATTCAAGAAAATGATAATGTATTGCTTCTTGCTACTCAAAACACTATAAATCTGGGAAGTTACAGAGAATTAATTATACAAAAAGACGTAAAAAAAATCACAGAAATTGCCTGTCCTTTATTTGTTCCGTTAATAGAAGAAGGATATTGGTATGGCCCTATGGCTGAATCGATAATAAGATATTATCTCATTGATAGTACGCATAAATATGACAAAGTAATATTAGGATGTACACATTATCCAATACTAAAAAAGCATATTTCAAAAATAGTTAAAACACAGATAATAGATCCTTCTTTCGGAATAATAAACTCGTTGAAAGAAGAAAAAACATTAGATTTTATAAAAGGACGAGCTAATATAAATTTTTATGTTAGTGGTGAAACAGAAAAATTTAAATATCTTTCAAAAAAATTTTTAAAAAATATTAATTATAAACCTTCTTACTCTAAGATAGACTTAGTGAACAAGAAAATTATAAAAAAGTTTTAAAAAAAATTTTTGGGAGAAAATAAGATGAAAACCTTTTCAGAAGAAGTTAAATCAGGTTTGATAAACACAGAATTCACATTTCCGGAAGTAGAATTATACGGTGCGTTGAAAGGACGAGGAGATTTTTTATTTCAAGAATCTCACAAGTATATAAAAATATCTATAAGTTCGATGAGTGCTGTAAAAAGAGTATATAAAATTTGTAAAGTTCTTTTTGATTATAGCATAGAAACTAACATAAAAATTGACAGAAGACTCAAAATAGGTAGAATTGGAGAAATATTACTTGATTTAAATTATGCAGATAAAGTTTTTAAGAAAGCTGATATAAATATTTTTGAAGATAAAATTCCCGAATCAATAAAAAATGATCCGTTGAAATTAGGATCTTTTTTGAGGGGAATGTTTTTAACTACTGGATCGGTTTCCTTAAAAAGTTCTTATCATTTAGAATTTTTTTTAGATATTACAGAAAGTTTTGCAGAAGATCTTATAAGTACGTTTAAAAAGCTTTTAGGGATAAAAGCAAATTATATATATAAAAATAACAAAATAAAATTATATATTAAATCAAGCAGCGATATAATAAGTATTTTAGAAATAATGGATTCCAAAGAATCTGTTACTAAACTTTTAGATATTATAAGAATTAGAGAATTAAAAGGAAATGTAAGTAGAACTATAAATTTTATATATGCAAATGCCAATAAAACCGCAGAAAGCTCGGCAAAACAATTGAAAGATATAGAAATTATAGAAAAAAAAATAGGATTAGAAAATTTACCTGAAGAATTGCAAATTATTGCAAAATATCGACTTGATAATCCGGATGAAAGTCTTAGAGATTTATCTGAAGCTCTAAACATTAAAAAATCTACATTATACAGCAAAATTAAAAAAATTGCAAAAATAGCGTTGGAACTTAACCTTGAAAATAGGCGGTGATTTGATGAAATGTCCTTATTGTGAACAACCAGATACAAAAGTTTTGGATTCAAGACCAGTTGGAGACGGTGGAGCAATAAGAAGAAGAAGAGAATGTTTAAGTTGCGAAGCTAGATTTACAACTTATGAAAGATATGAAGAAAGTAAAATAAGAGTAATTAAAAAAGATGGAAAAAGGGAATTTTTTGATAGAAATAAAATATTAGATGGTCTTTTAAAAGCATGTGAAAAAAGAAAAGTAACTAATGAAGATATTGAAAATGTAGTTCAAAATATTGAAGATAAAATCAGAAAATCTGGTAAAAACGAAATACCCACATCAGATATAGGAGATCAAATAATGAAACATTTGAAAACACTTGATCAAGTTTCTTATGTCAGATTTGCTTCTGTATATAAAGAATTTCGAGATTTAGATCATTTTTTAGATGAAATTAAAAATTTAAAGAAATTAGAAAGTTAAACTTAACTTTTTTTTGATATAAATAATTAAATGAAAATATAATAGTCTGGAGGTATTTGAAAATGACTGAAGAAAATTTTAAACTAACGAAGCAAGGTTATGAAAAACTAAAAAAACAGAGAGAAGAGCTAAAACAAAAATTAATGGGTGAAATTGCTCAGAGAATTAAAGAAGCAAGAGAACTTGGAGATTTATCTGAAAATAGTGAATATGAAGAAGCAAAAAATGAACAAGGGAAGATAGACTCAAGAATAAAAGAAATTGATCATATTTTAGATCACGCGGAAGTTATTGAAGACGATGATGGAGATAATTCAATAGCAAAATTAGGAAAAAAAGTTATAATAAAAGATTTAGGACTTAATGAAGAAAAAGAATTTATGCTAGTAACCCCACAAGAAGCAGATTTGATGAACAAAAAAATCAGTATAGATTCTCCTATTGGAAAAGGAATATTAAACAAAACAAAGGGAGAAAAAGTAAAAATAAAAACACCTAACGGAAAGTATAAAAAAATAGAAATTGTAGACATAATAACGCCTTAAAAATAAATATTTTGATATAATATAACGGAGGAATATAAAATGAGTGAACTGAGAAATCAAAGAATACAACAGATAAATGAATTAAGAGAAAAAGGAATAAACCCATACCCATATTCTTTCAAAAAAGAAATGATGGCGGAACAAATAATTGGAAAATTTAATAATATTTCAGAAGGCGAAATGTTAGAAAATGAAGTATTTGGATTTGCTGGAAGAATAATGACATTAAGAACACACGGTAAATCAGCTTTTCTTCATATAAAAGACGATACAGGAAGAATTCAGGTTTATGTTAGAAAAGATAAAGTTGGAGATGAAAATTACGATTTTTTTAAACATAACATAAGTGTTGGTGACTGGATAGGAATTAAAGGATTTCCATTTAAAACTAAAACTGGTGAATTGACAATACTAGCACTTGAATTTGAACTTTTAAATAAACCTTTAAGAGCGATGCCGGAAAAATTTCATGGTTTAAAAGATAAAGAAATAAAATATAGACAAAGATATGTAGATATGATTGCTAACGATGATGTTATAAAAACTTTAAAAACAAGATTCATGCTCATAAGACACATGAGAAATTATTTAACAGAAAAAGGATTTTTAGAAGTCGAAACACCTATTCTCGAAAATATTATGGGTGGAGCAAATGCAAGACCATTTATAACTCATTTAAACGTTTATGATCAAGATATGTATTTAAGAATTGCAACAGAACTTCATTTAAAAAGACTCGTTGTAGGTGGAATGGAAAAAGTATATGAAATAGGCAGAATCTTTAGGAATGAAGGCGTTTCTTATAAACATAATCCAGAATTTACAACTATAGAACTTTATCAAGCATATGCAGATTATTATGACATGATGGAATTAACAGAAAATATGATGGCATATATTACAGAACAAATTCACGGAACTACAAAAATTGTATACAACGGAGTAGAAATTGATTTAAAACCTCCATTCAAAAGAATAAAAATGAGAGATTTCATAAAAGAACATCTTGGAGTAGATATAGTAGAAGACTCTAACGAATCATTAGACGCATTTTTAAAATCAAAAGGAATACAAGTTCAATTTAAAGAAAAAAGTCATTATATAGAAGAATTATGGGATCTTGTTGAAGATAAAATTGTAGAACCAACATTTGTTATGGATCACCCAGTAGAAATTTCACCACTTGCAAAAAGACACAGAGAAGATCCGAGAGTTACAGAAAGATTTGAATTAATAATTTATGGACGAGAAATGGTAAACGCTTTTTCTGAACTTAATGATCCTATTGATCAATATGAAAGATTCAAATCACAAGAAGAGTTAAAAGATCAAGGAGATGATGAAGCACAATTAATGGATCACGATTTTGTTAGAGCATTAGAATATGGACTTCCACCAACCGGAGGAATGGGTCTTGGAATAGACAGATTTGCGATGTTCTTAACAGACGCATCATCAATTAAAGACGTAATAGCTTTTCCAATAGTAAAACCTATGAAATTTGAAGACGAAGAAAAAATATTTGATGATGAAATAGAAGATTTAACGAATAAAGATTAATTCTTTTTTAAAAGTACGTAAAGAAATACTTTGACACTATTTTTATAGTGTATAATATGTATTGGTAGTCTTATTATAAAAAATAAATTATTAAATAAATTTTTAAAGGAGGACTCTTAAAATGTCTAAAATATGTGAAGTGTGTGGAAAAAGACCTGCAGCAGGAAATTCTGTATCTCATTCAAAACAAACAACAAGAAGATGGTGGAAACCAAACATTCAAAAAGTTAGAGCAATCATGACAGACGGTACTGTTAGAAGAGTAAAAGTTTGTACAAAATGTTTAAAATCAGGAAAAATTAAAAGAGCTATATAAAATAAATTCCGGCATTTTATGCCGGTTTTATTTAGGAGATGGAGTTCTCCAAAACCGCATTTATGCTGATGACTCCTATTTAAAAGGACAATTTTGCCCTTTTAAATAGGAGTTTCTTATATTTTTATGGAGGTAATAAAAGTGGCGATTATAATCTTAATAGGGCTAATATCAAATTTAGTATTTACAAAGCTTAAGCTTCCAGGTCTTTTAGGAATGTTGTTATCTGGAATTATAATAGGCCCAAATGTTTTAAACCTTATGAGTCCTGAACTAATGAATGTATCTGGAGATTTAAGAAAAATAGCGTTAATCATAATATTATTAAGAGCAGGAATAGGTCTGAATAAAGAAACCTTAAAAAAAGTAGGAGTAAACGCATTAAAATTAGCAGTAATTCCCGGGTTAATAGAAGGGTTCACAATAATTTTATTTTCCATGCTATTTTTTAATCTTGAATTTTATCAGGCGGGAATTTTAGGTTTTACAATAGCAGCTGTTTCTCCAGCAGTAGTAGTACCTTCAATGTTAAAATTAAGCGAACAAGGATACGGGAGAAAAAAAGAAATTCCAACTATGATATTAGCAGGAGCATCAATAGATGATGTAATAGCTATAACAATATTCTCAACATTTTTAGGTTTAGCTTTAGGAAAAAACACAAACATATTTTTTAATATTCTATCTATTCCAATTTCAATAATATTAGGAATATTACTAGGTGTAATAATTGGATTTTTACTCATTTTTATATTCAAGAAATTTCATATAAGAGATACTAAAAAAGTTTTAATAATAATAGGAACAGCATTATTGTTTACAACGATTGAAGATGTATTTCATGATAAAATTCAAATAGCAAGTTTATTAGGGGTAATGAGTATTGGCTTTATAATATTAGAAAAACTTCCAGTTGCAGCAAAAAGACTAGCATCAAAATTTGAAAAAATATGGATTTTTGCTGAAATAATACTTTTTGTTCTTGTAGGAGCACAAGTCGATATAAAAGTTATATTTGATTCAGGAATTAAAGGATTAATCCTAATAATAATAGGATTATTTGGAAGAAGTTTAGGCGTATTAATTTCTTTGATAAAGTCAAATTTTAATAAAACAGAAAAAATATTTTCAGTAGTTGCATATATGCCAAAAGCAACTGTTCAAGCTGCAATAGGCTCTATACCATTAATGATGGGAATTGAATCGGGAGAATTAATACTTGCAATAGCTGTATTATCTATAATTTTCACAGCTCCTTTAGGGGCATTTTTGATTAATATTATGGGTAAAAAATTGGAAAAGTAGAAATTTTGCAAATTGATAAAATGGAAAAAAACATTTTTAGATTTAAAGTCTTTTGATTTTAATGTAGTGTAACAGCCACGCGTTTTCTGCGAGGCGTTACAGCACTTATGACAACGTTGATATTTTTATAGATGGTGTAAGGAAAACCATTAAAACTAACCCCTTATAATAATGAAGAAGTAAATAAAGATAAAATAAACGCTCACAAGAGTTCAAATTTT
>CAYZNB010000149.1:0-7214 GCA_964478535.1 uncultured Thermotogaceae bacterium | reverse complement strand
TTAAACGGTGATCTTATTTTTTTAACAGATGAAGATGCACCTAACAAAAAAATTATTAAACTAAATCCTGAAACGTTGAAGATTGAAACTTTAATAGAAGAAAAATCTAATACACTTGAAAATGTTTTTTCAACAGGAGATAAAATTTTTACTATGTATTTAGAAAATGTTTCTTCAAAAGTATTACAGTATAATATTAATGGGGAATATGAAAGAGAATTAAACTTACCAGCATTAGGTACAGTATATGAAATAAATGGTGAAAAAGATAAAGAAAACGTATTTTTTTCTTTTACCTCTTTTACATACCCAACAACATTATTTGTTTTCAATAAAAATAACGGTGAAATTAATGAATTTAAGAAACCCGAATTGAATTTCAATATATCAGAATTTGAAACAAAGCAAATTTTTTGTGAAAGCAAAGATGGTACAAAAATACCAGTATTTTTAACTTACAAAAAGGGATTAAAATTGAATGGAGAAAACCCAGCCTTACTTTATGCTTACGGAGGATTTAATGTAACTATTCCACCAGTATTTAACCCTTCAATGATATTTTTTATTGAAAATGGGGGGGTATATGCACAAGCAAATATAAGAGGTGGAGCAGAATATGGTGAAAATTGGCATAAAAATGGAATGCTTTTAAAAAAGCAAAATGTTTTTGATGATTTTATTTCAGCAGCAGAATATCTTATAAATAATGGATACACCTCAAAAGAAAAATTGGCAGTTCATGGTCGATCTAACGGTGGCGTATTAATAGGAGCGGTAATTAATCAAAGACCAGATCTATTTAAAGTAGCATTTCCTCAAGTGGGAGTTATGGATATGTTGAGATATCATAAATTCACTATTGGCTGGGGATGGGTAGTGGAGTATGGAAATCCAGAAGAAGAAAAACACTTCAAAAATATTGTAAAATATTCACCTTTACATAATATAGAAGAAAAAGAATATCCTGCAGTTATGGTAATGACAGCAGATCATGATGATAGAGTAGTTCCCGCACATTCTTATAAATATACAGCGACGCTACAAGAAAAAAACGCGAGCAATAATCCAATTCTTATAAGAATAGATACAAAAGCAGGACATGGAGCGGGAAAATCGATAGAAAAATTAATAGAAGAAATATCGGATCAATTTGCATTTTTATTTATTAATATGAACATTAAGTTATAAATAATCAAAAAATAAAAGTAAAATATAAAATTAATTATATTTATTTGAAATATAAATATAATTAATACGAATCTTTTTTTTAATTAAATTAAAATTAAAATATAGTATTATATAAATAATACTATATTTTTTTATTTTTAACATAAAAAAGGGGGGGATGTAAAGTGAAAAAAAATTTATTTCGTTTTAAATCATTGTGTTTAAGTATGACCGTAAAAATAACTTTAGTTTTTTTAATATCATTTTTTATTTTGGGAATTATAATATTTGTTAGAACTAATAACTCTATGTTTGAGGCATCAGAAAATCTAATAAATCAAGTTGTACATGCAAGGACAGATGAATTATCTCAACTTTTACAGTCAATAGTAAATGAAACATCTATTTTATCTCAATTGGAATCTGTAAGAAGTGGAGATTGGACAAATATGAAAACAGATCTTGAGAAACATATGAAAAATAGGGAAGATGTATTTGAGATGTTTTTTTATGCGGATCATACAGGTTTTTCAAACACTACTACAGGAGCTGAAGCTAATGTAAGTGATAGAGATTATTTTAATAGCATAATGAGAAGAGGGCAAGACATAGTTATTGATAATATTATAATGTCAAGATTTTCTGGGAATGCTGTTTTTGTAGTAGCGAGTGCAGTAAAAAATAATTATGGAGAAACAATAGGGGTATTGGGTGCGACGGTTTTATTAAAACCTCTTTCAAATCTTGTAGAATCAATAGATTTTGGTTATAGTCTTTTAATTGATGGAACAGGACTTGTTACAGCAACTACGGATAAAAAATATGAGTTAGAAATAAATATAAAAAATTTAAACGATGTTGGAATAAATGCTTCTGAAGAGTTAATTGACGATATATTAAACAATAAATCTGGAAAAGATACTATAATTAACTCAGAAGGAGAAGTCTATATATCATTTTATCAGTTAGTTCAAGGATCTCCAGGATGGTCTTTTTTAATAATGGTTCCTAAGAAAGATATTACACAACCTGCGTTAGATCTTTTAAAAACAACTATTATTATTATGATAATGATTTTAATTATTACAAATGTAGTCATTTATTTTATAGGTTTTTTTATTGTGAAACCAGTAAAACAAATGGCATTAAAAATTGAAAAATTTGGCATGGGAGATTTAACAGTTTCTTTTAAAAATAATAAAGTTGATGAAATAGGGCAAATGGGATTATCGCTAGATAAGATGGCAGAATTATTAAGAACATCTATTTCGGAAATATCTGGAGCTTCTGATGAAGTAGAAAATTCTTCGGAAGAACTAATAAAAATTACAGAAATTTCTTCATCTTCATCGAGCGATGTTTTAAATATCGCAGAAGTTATGAATAATAATATTCATAATACTTCAGCATCAATTCAAGAAATTAATTCTGGAGTTGAAGAAGTTGCGGCATCTGCACAAAATGTTTCGAAATTAGCCCAAGAATTAAACCATGATGCTAATAATGTATATGATTTTTCAAAGTCTGGAGAAAAAAGCATACAAAATATTATTATTATTATTAAAGAGGCTGAAAAACAATCTAAAGAAACATCAGAATTAGTAAGAACAGTTGAACATAATTCTCAAAATATTGGTGAAATAGTTGAGAAGATAGATTCAATCTCTGAGCAAACTAATTTATTAGCTTTAAACGCGGCTATAGAAGCGGCAAGAGCCGGAGATGCAGGAAGAGGTTTTGCAGTAGTAGCTGATGAAATAAGAAAACTTGCAGAAGAAAGTAAAAAAACAACAGCTGAAATAGAAAATATTTTGAGAGAGATAAAAGAAGGCGTAAACAAAGCTGATAAAGCAACGATAGAAACTGTTAACGTTGTAAATGATGTATCAGAACAAGCAGATAAAATAGAAAAAGAGTTTAAAGAAATAATATTACGTATAGAAGAAATTAACGGAAAAATAGAAAACTTAACAGCAACAAGCGAACAACAAAGTGCATCTTCAGAAGAAATATCAAGTGCTATAGATAATTCTGCGAGGGCTATAAATGAAATAAGTATTCAAATGACTAAGATGAAAGAATCGACAGATAATTCAGTTAAGTCTTGCGAATTAGTAAATGCAACAGCTGAAGAATTAAATGCTTTAAGTGAAAACTTAAAAGAACAAGTCAAAAAATTTAAGTATAATTAAAAAATCCCCTTCTGGGGATTTTTTTTAATGAAACATTTCTAAAACTGATAATTAAAGGTAAAAATAAAATTTATGTAACTTATTAATGTATAAAATGATGTTTTATTTAATAAGTTACTAAAAAATATTATTTTTTATAAAAAAAAAAAACTTAAAAGAAAACTGTTTCTGTTATTATATAGTTACAAGAGTTAAAAAAACATTAACAACTAAAAAAGGAGGATGAAATATGAAAAAAAATTTTTTAAAATTAAAGTCTTTAAGTATGGGAATAGTATTAAAAATAACTTTTGTATTAATAATAGCTTTTATTATTATGGGAACAATTATTTTTTATAAAACAAATGAATCAATTATTAAATTATCAGATAATCTAATAAGTCAAGTAGCTTCAGCAAGAACAGACGAGTTATCACAACTTTTAAATTCTATAATCGTAGAAACTTCTGTTTTGGCGAATTCAGATTCGGTAAGAAGTGGAAATTGGGATTTAATGGGAAGCGAATTATCCAATTATATGAAAAGTAAGAGTGATGTTTTTGAAATGTTTTTTTATGCAGATAAAAATGGTGATTCTAAAACAACAAGTGGTGCAAGTGCAAATGTTAGTGATAGAGGTTATTTCAATCAAGTAATGAATCAGGGAAAAGATATAGCAATAGAAAATGTGATTACTTCAAGAGCATCGGGAGAACCTATTTTTGTAATAGCGAGTTCTGTAAAAGATAAATCAGGAAAAACGATAGGCCTTTTAGGGGCAACAATATTCTTAAATCCATTGACAGATTTAGTTCAATCAATAGATTTTGGATATGGTATGTTAATAGATGGAACAGGTTTAATTGCAGCAACAAAAGATGGAAGATTTGCTCTTGAACTTAACATTAATCAAACGAGTGAAATGGGCATGGAAGTTTCTACAAATCTTTTAAATTCCATAAAAAATAGTAATTTTGGAAATGAAATGATTAGAGATCACGAAGGAAAGAATCAAATTGCTTATTATCAATCCGTTAAAGGTTCACCAAATTGGTCTTTAATAATATTAGTTCCACAAGATCAAATGAGAGCTCCTGCTATAGAATTATTAAAAACAGTTTCTTTAATTATGTTAGGTGTTCTATTAATAACAATAATTATATTATATGTTTTGGGATTTTTAATTGCAAAGCCAATAAAAATTATGGCAAAACAAGTAAAGCAATTTGGGACAGGAGATTTAAAAATATCTTTTGAAAACAACAAAGCAGATGAAGTAGGTCAAATGGCTTTATCTTTACAAGAAATGGCAGTTATGCTTGTCAATTCTATTTCAGATATAGCCGGAGCATCTAATGAAGTAGAAATATCTTCTGAAGAATTATCAAAAATTACAGAATCTTCTTCAAAATCAACAAACGAGCTTTTTTTAGTTACAGGCGTTATGAATGAAAATATTCAAAATAATTCAGCTGGAATTGAGCAAATTAATTCTTCAATAGAAGAAGTGGCGGCTTCAATTCAAAATATAACCAAATTATCTCAAGAGTTAAGCCAAGATGCAAATAATGCATTTAATTATTCTAAAGAAGGGGAAGAAAGTATATTTGAAATTGTAAATATAATTAAAGAAACGGAAAATCATTCAAAAAATACGTCTAATTTGGTAAGAGATGTTGAGTTAAAATCTCAAAATATTGGAAAAATAGTTGAAAATATTGATAATATAACAGAACAAACTAATTTATTAGCTTTAAATGCAGCTATAGAAGCAGCAAGAGCAGGTGAAGCTGGAAGAGGATTTGCTGTAGTTGCAGATGAAATAATAAAACTTGCCGAGAAAAGTAAAATTACAACATCTGAAATAGAAAAAATTCTTAAAGAAATAAAAAAAGCTGTAGATGAGGCTGATAAATCTACTCAAGAAACAGTTGATTACGTTAATAAAGTATCAACTCAAGCAAATAAAATAGAGCAAGAATTTAAGGAAATAATTAAAAGAATGGAAAATGTGAATGAAAAAGTTACGAATTTAACAGCTACAACAGAGCAACAAAGTGCTTCAACAGAAGAAATTTCAGGAGCAGTTGATGCATTAGCTAAATCAATGCATGAGATAAGCGAACAAATGATAAAAATAAAAAATTCAGTTGAAAATACAGCAAAAAATGACGAAATAATTAATGCAACAGCCGAAGAATTAAACGCTTTAAGCGAAAGTTTATGGGAACAAGTCAAAAAATTTAAATACGCTTAAAAAAATTCCCCGTTTATGGGGAATTTTTTTAATAAACTTGAGTTCCTTCAATATAAACCTTTTCAACAGTTGCTTTATAGGTTAAAGGATGATCTGTCCAAATAACAATATCAGCTTGTTTTCCTTTTTCAAGGGATCCAATTTTATCTTCAAGGTCAAGAATTTGTGCAGCATTTATTGTTAACATTTTTAAAATATCCTCTTCTTTTGCTCCGTATTTCAAAGCGATTCCAGCTTGAACTATTGCATATTCTTGAGGAATTACAGGATGATCGCACATTAAAGCTGCATTAATGCCTTTTTCATTAATTATTCTAATAGCATCAAAAGTTTTATCTCTTAATTCAGGTTTTGATCTATAACCAAATATAGGGCCCAAAACTACAGGGATATTTTTTTCTTTTATTATATCAGCAATTTTATAAGATTCTGTAGCGTGTTCAACAACTAAATCAAAATCAAATTCTTCAGATAAACGTATAGCTGTTAAAATATCATCTTTTCTGTGAGCATGAATTCTTGCCGGAATTTCTTTTTTTAAAACTTTAATACCAATTTCAAGATTCAAATCTATATCTGTAAATTCTTTTCCTTCTTTTTCAGTAGAATCTTTTTTAGCCATATAAGATTTAACTTTAGTAAAATAACTTCTTATAAGTGCGGCATTACCAAGTCTTGTAGAAGGCATTTTTTTCATGCTTCCATAAACTCTTTTAGGATTTTCACCTAAAGCCATTTTAAGACCTGAAGGATTTTTTACTGTCATTTGTTCAACGGTTATTCCTTTAAATTTTAATATAGCACCTTGGCCACCAACAAGATTAGCACTTCCAGGGAAAACACAAACAGTAGTAACTCCACCACTTAATGCTTCTTTAATAGCTTCGTCATCAGGATTAAAGCCGTCTGTAATTCTAACTTGAGCAGTTATAGGATCTGTCATTTCATTTACATCTTGATAAGTACCGTCTGAAGGAAGTCCGCCTTCAGTCAAACCAATATGAGAATGAGCATCAATAAAGCCTGGGAAAATATGCTTTCCGGTACAATCAACCAATTCAGCGTCTGTGCATTCAATGTTTTTTGAAACTTCAACTATGATTTCATTTTCGATTAAAACATCTCCAATAAAAGAATCAGAGGTAATAGGGTGTACAGTAGCATTTTTAAAAAGTAATTTCATGTTTCGTCCTCCTTAAATTAGTTTGGGTTACTAACTATTATAACATAAAATTTGAAATTTTTATATTAAAAATAATAAGATTTTTTAGAAAAAAATGGTTCTCTGTAATTTTTTTTTGGTTATTACTTTAGAAAGATGGTTAGTAGAAAAGAAAAACATTCATCTTTTGCGTTAAACAATGGTTAAACGACTGCTCAACTACCGTTCAACTATCGTTCCCAAGGAGGCACGGTGTTACAACACTTATGATAACGTTTGTCAATAGAAAGTTGATCAGAAATATAACTAAAACAAGCATTTGTAATTAATTCCCTTCTTGAGGGGTGGCAACCAAAGGTTGACGGGGTGGACAGATTTTTATAAATGCTTATAATGATGAATTGGTAAACATTGGATAAAATAAACACGAACAAGATCAAATTTTCTAAAAAACAAA
>CAYZNB010000148.1:0-7233 GCA_964478535.1 uncultured Thermotogaceae bacterium | reverse complement strand
TCAGAAAATAGCATGTCTGAGCGTAGCGAGTTTGCTATTTTCCGTATTTTTTGACAAGAGCGAAATTTGTTTTTTAGAAAATTTGATCTTGTTCGTGTTTATTTTATCCAATGTTTGCCTCTTCATTTTCATTATTATAAGCAATTACAAAAAACATTCCGCTCCGTCAACCTTCGGTTGCTATAACTCAAGAGGGGAATAATTAAAAGTCTTTTTTTTAATAATTTGAATTACTTTCTTCACCATTTATAATTTTTATTCCAGCACTTGCTCCTATTCTTTCAGCTCCTGCACAAATCATCTCTTTCGCAGTTCCAAAATTTCTTATCCCACCCGAAGCTTTTACTTTTATATTTTCTCCTACGACAAACTTCATAAGGTTCACATCTTCGGCTTTTGCACCTGATGTTCCAAATCCTGTAGATGTTTTTACAAAATGTGCTCCCGCAAGTTTTGAAATTAAACTCGCTGCAATTATTTCATTTCTTTCTAAATAACAAGTTTCTATAATTACTTTTACTAACTTATTTTCTGCAGTATCAACAACTGCTTTTATATCCTCATAAACATACTCATATTTTTTACTTTTCAACATTCCAACATTAATCACCATATCAAATTCATCTGCACCCTCATTTAACGCTATAGATGTTTCAAAAGCTTTTGTTCCTGTATCAGTTGCTCCTAAAGGGAATCCTATAACAGTTGCAATTTTAACTCCTGTATTATTAAGTTTTTCTGCTGCTAACGGTACAAATATAGGATTTACACACACTGAAAAAAATTGATTATCAGCAGCTTCTTTACATAATTTTTCTATATCTTCAGGGGTAGCAGTTGCATTTAATATTGTGTGATCTATATATTGAGCAACGTCTTTAGGTAAAATATCAATATTTTTTAATTCAAATTTATAATTTTTCTCAACTCTTTCTATCTCTTCATTTATTAATTTTTCTAATTTCATTATTATTTTCCTCCTCCTATTTATTGGTTGAATTGTTCACATGTTTTAAATCCAAACGCATATCTTAAAACTTCAAAAAATGGGATATCAAAAGAAAAATCGTATTCTTTTGAATTTTTTATTTTTAATAAGTCAAGAGTCCGATTAATATAATCATAATATTTAGGTCCATCAAGACTAACTTTAATTTCTGGCTTTACAGGTTCAAAAACAAAAGTTTTAAGCCCTTTATTCCGTACAGAATCTGCTTGAAAAAACAGCACTGATATATCTCCAAATCTGTTTTTTAAGATTTCATAATAAGCATCAAAATCTGTACTTTCTTTTTTATTAAAACTTGAAATCATCTTTGCATCAATTTCATCGTCTAAAGGAATTTCTTCTGATAAAATTTTATTAAGTCTTTTAGAGAAAAGACAATATGGTTCTTTGCTATAATTATGTTTTTTATCAAATTCTATAAGACATTTTGCACAGGGTATATCTAAATTACTAATATTGTCAATAGATGCTTTCATTTTTTCAAAATCATTATTAAATTTTCCTATAAAGTAATTTAATACGCTTACAGTTTTTCTTGCTTTTCCTTCAAGAAGAGCTTTAGAAATATACTCTCCAGCTTTTTCATAATTTTTATTATACATATTAGTTATTATATGTAAAAAGGAATAATTAAAAATGTTATTTGCTTTTTCTAACATAACATAACTATTCTTGTACTGCTTCAACATTAAAAAAATCATACTCAACAATAAATAAGTATATCCAGAATTAGGAAATATTTCTGTAAAATTTTTTGCATAGTCCAGACAATCTCTTTCTTTTCTTAAAACTTTTAAAATACCGAGATTGAATCTTGAAATTTCATTTTTATTCATTCTAAAATATTTTTCAGCTTTCTCAAAATCTTTTCTTAAAAGATGCATCAATCCAATCTGATTATTATATATTGAATCAGATTTCCCGAAAAGTTTACTTTCTAAAAAAGACGCCAAATCTTTATTTTCAAGATCAACATCAAAAATGACAAGATCGAACCATGTCTTAAAGTTTTCTACGGGAATAGAAATCCTTCTTTCTTCATATAAAGGTTTATAAATAGTTTGAGTTCTCTTTTTTTCTGGTTCAATAGGAATTTTCTTTCCTCTTCTTTCTAAATCTTTTTCTAATTCTTTTTTTAATTTGTAAACATTATTAAGATTTTTATCTTCAAACATTATAAATTTACCCTCCTTGATAAAGAAAAACTATAAAAACTTCCTTTTCCAATTATCAAATGATCATTTAAATTAATATCTAAAATTTTACCTGCTTGTTTAATTTTTTCTGTTAATTCAATATCTTGAATACTAGGAGATGGATCACCAGATGGATGATTATGAATCATTATTATGCTTATAGAATTATTTTTTATTGCATTTTTAAATATATCTCTTGGATGAGCCAAAGATGCGTTTGCTGTACCTATAGTAATATCATCAAAATTTATTATGTTTAATTTAGAATCTAAATATATCACTCTAACAATTTCTTGAGAATAATGAATCATATCTTCACAAAAGCGATATACATCTTCTGGCTTTTTTACTTTTTGTGTTTCTTCTCTCTGCTTTTGAACGTGAAATCTCTTACCCATTTCCAAAGCTGCTTTTAAATTAATAGCTCCTATTTTCCCTACTCCCTTTACTTCCATAATTTTTTCAATAGATTGTTTGTGAAGATTTGGAAACGTCTTATATTGATTTATAAGATTTTCAGATATTTCAAAAACACTAGCTCCTTTAACTCCACTTCTCAAAATAAGAGCTATAAGTTCTGAATCAACTAAAAATTCTTCTCCATGTAACTCCATTTTTTCTCTCGGAAGTAAATTATCCCCCATATTTTCCCCCCAATTAAAAATTATTATTTAAAACTTCATATGTTTTCGATATAGGAAGTCCCATTATATTATAATAATCTCCAACAATTTTTTCAACAAATACCGCTGAAAAATCTTGTATCCCATAACTACCCGCTTTATCAAAAGGATTATGATTTTGAACATAATATTTTATTATTTCTTCAGGAATCTTTTTAAAATATACTTCAGATTTTTCAAAAAAACTTAAACTTTTTTCATTATATTTAATTGTAACTCCCGTTATAACTTCATGTTTTTTACTCGAAAGATCTCTTAACATATTAATGGCTTCTACTTCATCATTTGGCTTATTATATATTTTACCATTTAAAACAACAATTGTATCAGCGGTCAAAATAACCTTATTATTTATACCTTTAAAAAAATCAGATTTTTTCTTTGAAAGTTCTATCGCAATTTTTTCAGGAATAGTAGAATCATATGTTTCTTCAACATTGGGTTTAATAACTTCCACATTTTTAAAAATTATTTGAATTAATTCCTTCCTTCTAGGAGAGCTTGACCCTAAAATTATATCAAAATTTTTCATTTAATGATATACTCCTTTTTGATATTTTTACTATACTCGCATTTAAAAATGCCGTTATTATGCCAAAAAATATCATATATGGAAAATAATAAATGATCGCATCGGATTTCAAAATAAAAAATCCCGCAATAACTGCTTGAACACAATTACTGAAAAACGCTCCTATTTCACTTATACTTAACACACTAATATTTTTTATTTTTTTCGCTAAAAAAGACATCAAAAAAGCACTTGAAATCGCTCCGAATAACCCCATAAAAAATACCGGACTAAATAATTTTCCGCTAAAAATTGATCCTAAAAAAGTTTTTATAATCGCTATAAAAACTGTATTTAATATCCCAAAACCACTTATTGCCGAAATTAAAACCGGAAAATTTGAAAATCCCCACCTCGCTCCCGGCAATCCTATTGGCAGAGGAATAAAAGATTCAAAAAAATAAACAGCAGAAGCTAATGCTGAAAGTATTGCTATATAAGAAATTTTTTTAGATTTTACCATGTGTATAAATCAACTCCTGAATCGTCTTTTCCGCCTATCGGCTCCACAACTATTTTGAAAGGAAGACAAATTATTTTTTGATTAGAATTACTTATCCAACCTGTATGTTCACACACTTTATTTTTACACTCAGATTCTATTACTTTAATTCTTCCATTATTAAAAATAACTGTCTGCAAATACTCATTTTCATTATCAAAAATTTCATATCTGCCTTCAGAACCGATTTGCATATATAAAACTCCATCAATAAAAACGTTAGCTCCTGTAACATTTTTATCTGAAAAAACATAGCTAAAAATGAAAAAAGACGATATTATTCCCCCCAAAATTATTAATACAATTAAATCTTTTTTGTTTATAAATTTCATTTTTTCTCACTTTCCTCTAAAATAATTAAATCCCTTTGTTTCTTTTATATCCAAATCCGGAGAAATTATCATTGCCTGAACCCCTAAATTTGTAAAATAATCAAAACCCGGATTATCATAACCTAAAACAAATATTGCAGTAGCAAGCGCATCTGCCATCAAAAGATTATCCCCTATAACAGTAACTGATATAGCATTTTTTGCCGGATAACCTGTTTTAGGATCAAGTATGTGATGATATCTTACATCACCCTCAAAAAAAAACCTTTCATAATCTCCAGAAGTTGCTATACTACCACTATAAAGATGCACTATATCATTTATTTCATACGCACTTTCTGCTCGCGGATTCCTTATCCCTATACTCCAAGGAAGTTTACCAAATTTAGGACCTATGATCCCTATATCTCCACCAGCATCTACAAAACCTGTTGCTCCCGCATCAATTTCTTTTACTCTGTTTATAGCCCTATCTACAGCATAGCCTTTAGCAATTCCGCCCAAATCAATTTCTAATCCTTCTTTTAAAATTCTAATTCTTGAAGCGCTTTCATCTACTTCAATAAATCTATAATCTATTATATTCAAAATATTTTCAATTTCCCATTGTTCTGGCAACCTTTTTTCAGAAAATTCATCATCAAAACCCCACAATCTAACTAAAGGTCTTACCGTTAAATCAAAAGCACTACCGGTTATTTTCGAAATATTCAATGCGGAATTGATTAAAAATAATGTTTCGTCATCAGCTTTAATTTCTCTATTTTTATTTAATTCGTATATTACACTTGAAGAATTATTAGCGCTAAATTTATCGTTTATTCTGTTTAATTCATTTTCAATAATATCTAGCAAAGTGTTTGTCGAAACTTTTTCGCCAGCAACCCTAACTGTTACATATGTTCCTAGTGTTTGAAAACTTCTTTCAGAATATTGCGGATCTGGTTCTCGTAATATCAAAAATATAATTAAAATTAAAGCTATTACAGCCATTGAAATATATACTACTAATTTTATTTTATCACTATTTGCTTTTTGCAATTTTCACATCCTCCATATTCATTAAGGTTTTTAATTTTCACATTATAAGCTTTTCTTTCAATTAATAACTCTCCACATTCAGGACAAATAGTACTTTCATAATTTTTGTTCCACATATTTCCAATATAAACATAATCCAAGTATTTTTTAGCAGTATTATAGACTTCAATTAAAAAACCTTCATCAGTAGCAGGATTGTTGTAATTATATCTCGGAAAATATTTTGATAAATGAAGCGGGATATCTTTCGAAATTCCTGAAATCCACTTAAATTCATTTTCTAATTCTTCTAAGTCATCATTAAAACCTGGAACTATCAAAGTCGTTAATTCCAAATGCGTTTTCGATTCGTAAGCTATCTCTACAGTTTTTTTTATGTGTTTTAGTTCTCCGCCAAGAGTTTTTAAATGCTTTTCTTCATTAAATGATTTAACATCTATATTCATAGCATCTATATGCTGCAAAAGTAGTTTAAGAGGCTTAGAATTTATATATCCGTTTGTAACCATAACTGTGTAATACTCTTTTTCATTATTTTTCAATTCTCTACAAGTATCAAGAATAAATTCAAACCATACAGAAGGTTCTGAATAAGTAAATGCAATTCCTTTTACGTTGTACTTATCTAAAAATGTTGATAAAGTTTTATGATTGATTTTTTTTAAAGATTCAGGCATTTCTTGTGATATCTCAAAATTCTGACAAAAAGGACATTTGAAATTGCACCCCCAAGTACCTAAAGATAACACTTCATCATTTGGTTTAAAATGAAAAAGCGGTTTTTTTTCTATAGGATCAACTCCAAAAGAAGTTATATCAGAATAGTTCAACGAAAACAATTCGCCATCAACATTCATTCTTGTTCTGCAAAGCCCTGTTTTGCCAGATAAAATTACACAATTATGAGGGCAAAGTATACATTTTACGGAGTCATTCGAAGACGCTTCATAAAAAAGTGCATTTACTTTCATAAGTATCCCCCCTTAAAAGTATCTTTTCGAAGAAAATCTAAAAATATCAATTTCTTTGTCATTATAAATCCCCGCTTTCATTTTCGCTATCCTTATTTGGTTTTCAACGTCCTCTATCCCCTCCAAATCTGGAAGCAAAACACCTTTTCTATATCCTTGAGAAATTACTACACCATATTTTTTTGGATTGAGTTCTTCTAATGATTTAATTTTTTCCAAAGGACTTAAAACATCTACAGTAACATAAATAGCATCAAGTTCATATTCTCTAAGCGGTTCAAATCGAGTATCTCTAGAAGATGCGCTTATAGCATTATTTCTTATTTCAAGCGCTAAATTTTTTTCAAACGGTTCAATTGTTCCTATACACCCTCTTAGTTCATCATTTAATTTATGCAAAGTAACAAAGCAACCTTTTTTTTGATTTAACAATTGATCCTCTAAAGACATATCAGGTTCAACAACAATTTTTTCTGTAACAAACTTTTCTATAACAAAAATAGCCCATTTTACAAAAAAGTGCTTTCCTGTCATAAAATCACCCCCATATAATTATACCATGTTTTATACAATTTATATATTTTGTTAGAAATATTTAATTATATACTTGTAAAAATATGTTAAAATATTTAAAGTTGGAAAGGAAAAACATTTTAATATTTAATGTTTTTTGATTTTAATGTAGTATAACAGCCACGCTGAACTTTGCATGGCGTTACAGCACTTATGACAACGTTGGTATTTTATAGTTGGTGTAAGGAAACTCATTAAAAATAAATACTTATAATAATGAAGTAGTAAACATTGGATAAAATAAATCGCTCACAAGATCAAATTTTCTAAAAAACAGCTTTCGCTCGGTCAAAAAATGCTAAAATAGCAAACTCGCTACGCTCAGACATGCTATTTTCTTACGCATTTTTTGATT
>CAYZNB010000147.1:0-7268 GCA_964478535.1 uncultured Thermotogaceae bacterium | reverse complement strand
AAAAAATGGTTTGCTTGATATTGAGCAAATTCTTTTATTTTTACTAAATAAAAATAAAAGAGAAGCAAAAATTTCTAAATGAATTAACATAAAAAAAATATTTTTATGTTAAACTTATTGAAGTGCTTGAATTCCGTAAATTATATTTAAAGTAATTTAGACATTAATTATTGCAAATCAATTAAACGCAAATTATAAAAACGTTAATATAATCGCAACAAAGAATTTTCGGTGTTGTTGCAATAAAAGTTTTTTTTTTACCTAAAAAACCGAAATTTATAGTATACTTATCAGGGAATATTTTCCGAGAGGTGAAAAAATGTTTGATAATCTTCAGCAAAAATTAAATACAGCTTTTAAAAATCTTTCTGGAAAGGGAAAGATTTCTGAAAAAAACATAAAAGAGGCAGTAAGAGATGTGAAAATGTCTTTGCTAGAAGCTGATGTGAACTATAAAGTAGTGAAGGCTTTTATTGAAGAAGTAAAAGAAGAAGCCATGGGCGTTAAGGTAATGGAAAGTCTTTCTCCAGATCAAGAATTTATAAGAGTTGTCAGAGATAAACTCATAGCACTTATGGGAGGAGAAAAACCAGCTAAAATTGAACTTTCTGCTAACCCGGCTTACATAATGCTTGCGGGGCTTCAAGGGGCTGGAAAAACTACTTCTGCGGCTAAACTCGCGAAAATGTTTAAAGAAAAGGGAAAAAAACCTCTTTTGGTTGCTGCGGATGTTTACAGACCTGCCGCTATTGATCAGCTTGTTCAGCTAAGTGAGCAAATTGGTGTAAGTATTTTTACAGGGGATAAAAAAGACGCAAGGAAAATTGTGAAAGACGCAAAAAATTTTGCTGAAAAAAATCTCCATGATATAGTTATAGTGGATACTGCGGGTAGACTTCATATTGATGAAAATATGATGAATGAAGTCGAAGATGTAAAAAAAATAATTAATCCAGAAGAAATACTTATGGTTGTGGATTCGATGATGGGTCAAGATTCTGTAAATGCAGCAAAGGAGTTTAACGACAGACTTGAAATAACAGGTTTTATAGTAACAAAACTTGATGGAGATTCAAGGGGTGGAGTTATTATTTCCATAAAGAATATTACTGGGAAACCTATCAAATTTGCAGCACTTGGCGAAAAGATAGAAGCACTTGAACCGTTTTTTCCAGACAGGTATGCTGGAAGAATTTTAGGTATGGGAGATATTCTTTCTTTGATAGAAAAAGTTGAAAAAGATGTCGATCAGAAAAAAGCAGAAGAAGAAGCTGAAAAATTTATGAAAGGTAAATTTGATCTTGAAGATTTTTTAGCACAATTAAAACAGCTTAAAAAATTAGGGCCGCTTGGAAAGGTTATGGAAATGATTCCAGGTGTTCCAAAAGAAGGTATGGATCTTTCGAAAGGTGAAAGTGAAATGAAAAGAATGGAAGCGATTATTTCTTCGATGACATCTAAAGAAAGAAGAAAGCCTGATATCTTAACCTTTTCAAGAAAAAAAAGAATAGCAGCGGGTAGCGGAACTACTTTGCAAGATATTAATAAATTGCTTAAATCTTTCGAACAGTTGAAAAAAACTATGAAACATTTTGGGAAAATGGGAAAAAGAAAAATGATGAAAAACATGCCAGACTTACCGTTTAAAATGTGAATTTACAAATAAAACAAAAAACTCAGGAGGTGCATTATTTAAACATGGTAAAAATAAGACTTAACAGGATGGGAAGAAGACATCAGCCATTTTACAGAATAGTTGTTGTTGATGCAAAAGATAGAAGAAGTGGTAAATACATAGAATCTTTAGGATATTATAATCCTTTAAATGATGATGACAAATTCAAACTTGATACTGAAAAAGCTTTAGAATGGTTAACAAAAGGTGCTCAACCTACAACTACAGCTAGAAGTATTCTTTCGAAATTTGGAGTAATGAAAAAATACGATGAATTAAAATTTAATGCAAGAAAAGAAAAAAAAGGTGAAAAATAATAATGAAATCTTTGCTTGAGCTTCTCCTAAAAAGAATTGTGAAATATCCAGAAGAAGTAACTGTTGTTGAATATGAAGAACAAGGGAATATTGTTTATGAAATAGTAGTTAATTCTGAGGATGTTGGTCAAATAATTGGAAAAGATGGAAGAACTATAAAATCTCTTAATACAATTCTTAATGCTTCAAAAGGGGAAAAAGAAGGTAAATTTGTCCTTAAAGTAATAAGGTGATTAGATGAAAAGATTAGACGATTTATTGATGGAAAGAATTGATATAGGTAAAATTTCTAACAGTCATGGTATAAATGGGGAAGTTAAATTATTTCCATACACAAATCTTAGTGAAGTAATATTTGCTTTAGATAATGTTCTTTTATTTCATCCAGAAAAAAAGAAGTTCTTTTTTTCAAAAGTAATTGAAGTAAAACCATCGAACAAGCTTTATATATTAAGATTTCAGGGAGTTGAAACTATTTCTGAAGCAAAAAATCTTCAAGGTTTTGAAGTATATATTGATAAAAAAGAAATGCCTGAAATAGAAGATTCTGAATATTATATTTATGAGTTAATAGGAATGCTTGTGAAATATGAAGATGGAGAAATTGTTGGGGAAGTAAAAGATATTATGCAAACTAAAGCAAATGATATACTTATGATAGAAAAAAAAATTACTGAATATAAAAGTGAAGAAACTCTAATTCCACTTATTCAGAACTTTATTGTAGAAATGGACAAAAAAAATAATGTAATAATAGCCAAAAGAATGGAATGGATGGAAGATGAAACCCAAGATAAAGATTAGAACTGTTAGTATTTTTCCAGAAATGTTTAAAATCCTTATAGAAAATGGGGTTATTTCTAAATCAATAAAAAATGGACTAATTAATTTTGAAGCTATTAATTTGAGAGATTATACTGTAGATAAGCATAAGGTTACAGATAAACCGGGTTATGGCGGAGGCGCAGGAATGGTGATGCTTGCCGAACCTTTTTTCAAAGCATATGAACATTTTGAAAAAGAAGTAAATGAAAAGCCTTATGTTATTTTAACTTCTCCAATGGGAAAAACTCTTAACAATGAAATGTCTAAAAAACTAGCTTTAAAAAAAAATTTAATGTTTTTTTGCGGAAGATATGAAGGAATAGATAACAGAGTTAAAAGTATTATTGATGAAGAAATATCTATTGGTGATTATATTTTAACGGGCGGAGAAATTCCGGCTTTAGTTATAATAGACAGTCTTTTAAGATTTGTTCCAGGAGTTGTTGGAGATCAAGAAAGTGTTGTAAATGATTCTTTTTATGAAGGGCTTTTAGATTATTCACATTATACAAAACCTGAAGAATTAAGAGGATATAAAATTCCAGAAGTTTTAAAAAGTGGTAATCATAAAAATATAGCTTATTTCAGAAAAAAGGATAGTTTACTTAATACAATAATGAAGAGGCCAGATTTATTTATAAAGAAAGAATTAACAGAAGAGCAAAAAAAGATGGTAGTAGAAATTATTGAGGAGTTGTCAAAAGATGCTGAATAAAATATATGTAGCTTTAATTCATTACCCTATATTAAGCAAAGAAAATAACATAATTTCAACAGCTGTAACAAATTTCGATATACACGATATTTCAAGAACATCTAAAACATACGGCATAAAAGAATTTTTTGTTGTAACAAACTTACCTTCACAGATTAAAATATGTGAAAATGTTCTTGGCTATTGGACAAAGGGTTTTGGGAAAAGACACAATCCAAATAGAAATGAAGCGCTTTCAGTAGCAACTCTTAAAAGTTATTTAGAAGATGTTTTAGAGGCAATTGAAGAACAAGAAGGCGAAAAGCCAAAAATAGTTTTTACTTCAGCTAAGCCACGAGAAAAAGAAATATCATTTGAAAAAATGAGTGAGGTACTAAAAAAAGACACAGCCCCTATCTTAATACTTTATGGTACAGGTTGGGGAATGCCTGAAGAAATAAGGAAATTATGTCATTATGACTTAGAACCTATAAGGGGAAAAGGTAATTTCAATCATTTGTCTGTGAGAGCTGCAGTAGCGATATCATTAGATAGACTTATAGGAGAAGAAATTTATTAAAAAAATTTTAAGAATAAAAGATTAAGATAAACAGGAGGGAAAAAAATGGATTCTTTAATAAGATCAGTTGAGAAAAGTTTTCAAAAAGAAAATATGCCCGATTTCAGACCTGGCGATACTGTAAAAGTTGAAGTTAAGGTTGTTGAAGGAGGAAGAGAAAGAATACAGGCTTATGAAGGAATTTTAATTAAAATTAGAGGTGCAGGATTAGGTAAAACATTTACAGTTAGAAAAATAGGAGCTGACAGAATAGGTGTAGAAAGAGTTTTTCCATTCAATTCTCCTATAGTTGAAAGAGTCACAGTAACAAGAAAAGGTAAAGTAAGAAGAGCAAAATTATACTATTTAAGAAAAATTAAAGGAAAAATAAAGATTAAAGAAAGAAGGGACTGAGGTAGATTTGAAGAAGGAGACAACCCGTGAAAAATTAAAGAGAGAAACTATTGATTGGATAATAGCGATTGTTTATGCGGTAATTTTTGGAACAATCATAAGGTTGTTTGTTTTTGAGACTATGATGGTTCCAACTCCTTCTATGGTTCCAACTCTTAATATTAGTGATCGTTTATTTGTTGAAAAAATAACATATGCATATGAAAAACCAGAAGTGGGAGATATTGTAGTTTTTTGGACTCCTTTTGAAGATAAAATGGCACAACAAATGTTAGGACCATTTGATAAATTTATGGATTTTTTTGCACCAAAAGAATTTAACGGCCATGTTAAATATGTAAAAAGACTAATTGCGAATTCTGGAGATGTTATAAGATTTGTGTCATTAAACGATGAAATCTGGGAAGAAATTGCAAATAAAGAAAAAGAAAATATTCCCTTATGGTTAAACGATATTGTTAAAGATTATAATTATAATATAAATATAATACCTCGTCAAATAAAAAACCGAATAGCTCAAGTAGAAATCAACGGAGAAACTCCTAAAATATTTCAAGATACTTATTATATAGTAAATGCTATTTTTGATGATGAAAAATTTTATGAATATATGGCTTTTCCAGACAATAACAGAAGAAATATAGTTGAATCAAACTTGTTTTTTGTGTATAAAGATAATTTTACAGGTTCTTTGAGTTTAGAAAAACCGACTATAGAATGGTTTAGAGCGTATAATGAAATTATAGATTATACTTCTTATTATAATGAACACTTAAGTGAAATTGAAATCCAAAAATATATTTTTAGAGATGATGAAGGTTTCGTGAATGTAAGAGTTCCGGAAGGATACAATTTTTATCTTGGAGATAATTCAATGGAAAGTTTTGACAGTAGGTTTTTTGGATTTGTTCCAGAAGAAAATGTAATAGGGACTACATTCTTAAGAGTTACTCCAATAAAAGACTTTGGAAAAATAAATTAATAAAACCGCCTTGAAGGCGGTTTTTGTTTCAAATAAAATATGGCGGAGACGGTGGGATTCGAACCCACAAGGGTGATTAGCCCGTCGGTTTTCAAGACCGATGCCTTGCCAGTTAGACTACGTCTCCTAAAATCTAAATAATTTTACCATAAAAAAGGGAGGATGTCAATGACTTTAAAGGAAACTATTGTAAAAGTTATGGAAAAATATTCGTTGTTTTTTGACGAAGATATAATAATAAAATTACAAAATTACATACAAATGCTTATAGAGTATCCTGTGAATCTTACTTCTGTTAAAAATTTTGAAAAAGCCTTCGAAACTCATGTTATAGATTCATTAATACCTACAGTAAAAAACTCTTTTTTAAAAGAAGAAAAAAATTGTGTAGACGTTGGAACTGGAGGTGGAATTCCAGGAATTGTATGGGCGATTTGTTATCCAAAAAGTAATTTTTATTTAGTTGAAAGTATAGCAAAAAAAACGAAAGCATTAAATATTTTTAAAGAAAAACTTGAATTGAAGAACGTTAAAATATTTAATAATAGAGTAGAAGATTTTGCACTTGATTATAAAAATTTTTTTGATATAGCAACATCTAAAGCTGTTGCTAGAGCAGATATAGCCCTTGAATATATAGCACCTCTTGTTAAAAAAGATGGTTATGTGACTCTTTTTAAAGGACCTTTGTTTTTTAATCTGGAAGATAGTTATGCTGTTAAATCAGAAAAAATTTTAAGAATAAAAAAAATTGATATTTTAAAATACTATATAGAAGAAGAAGAAAAAGAAAGATATTTTATAACTTATTTGAAAACAGAGAATACAAAAAAAGATTTTCCGCGAGAAATAGGAGCAGCTAAAAAAAATCCTTTAGGAGGAAAATAAATGAGATTGATAATAGATACTTATCATATGGGAGAATGGAATATGTCTTGTGATATGGCTATATCTAATTATGTTCATTCAAAACATAAAGAGCCGACAATAAGGATTTATGGATGGACTATTCCTACATTATCATTGGGAAAACATCAGAAATTAAAAAACATAGATTTGGAATATCTTAAAGAAGCAGGAATAGATTTAGTTAGAAGACCAACTGGTGGAAGAGCTGTTCTTCATAATAAAGAAATAACCTATTCTTTTTGTTGTTCTGAAAATTATCCAAAACTTCCATCTAATGTAGTAAAAAGCTATATGAAAATATCTGAAGGATTAACAAAAGCTTTAAATTTTCTTGGTGTGGAATGTGATGTTGAAAAGATAAAAAAAGAAAATCTTTCTAAAGACATATGTTATGACACCCCATCAATATATGAAATAACAGTTGGTGGAAAAAAACTAATAGGAAGTGCACAATATCGCAACGGAAAAACGGTTCTTCAACATGGATCTATTCCACAAATTTTTGATTATGATAATTATGTAAATTGTTTTAAAATAAATAACAAAGAAAAAATGATAGAACATTTGAAAAAAAATGTGATAGATGTTTTTTCATTAAAAAATAAATTTATTGAATTTGAAGAGCTTGCATATGCTTTTAAAATAGGTTTTAAAGAAGTTTTTCAAGAAGATATAATTATAGAAGGATTTTCAAATACAGAATTAAAAATGACAAAAGAGATATTGGAAAGTAGAAAGTAGAAAGTAGAAAGTAGAAAGTTGGAAAGTTGGTAAGGAAAAGCTTTAAAAGCAGATGCTTATAATAATGAAGTGGTAAATATGGATAAAATAAACGCGAACAAGATCAAATTTTCTAAAAAACAAATTTCGCTCGGTCAAAAAATATGGAAAAT
>CAYZNB010000146.1:0-7353 GCA_964478535.1 uncultured Thermotogaceae bacterium | reverse complement strand
TTCAATAACTTTTTCAAAAACCAACTATCAATCAATAATTTTTACCCACACTTTTTTACATAGATCCATAATTTATTAAATAAATTATATCATGAAAAGGAGAAGATAAAAATGTTTTTTGAAAATATAGAAAAAAATTTTTATATGCCATCAAAAAAGCTTTATGCTTCAAGAGCAGGAGTAATAATGAGAGATTATGAAAATATAGATAAAACAATTTTAAAGAAATTGGACGAAATATATTTTAAGGGTCTTGAATTATCTGAACCAAGAATTTATTTTAAAACTTTTGGTATAAAAGAAGTAGAATTGAATTTAATTCCAGAAGTTTTTGATAAAAATATAAAACAAATTACTTTTTTTGTTTCAACATTAGGTGAAAAAATAGATAATTATATAAGTGATGAAGAAAACGTTTTGATTGCTTTTTTTATGGATAGTTGGGCTTCTGAAGCGCTAGAAAGTTTAAATGAAAACTTTGATAAATATTTAAAAGAAAAATATGATAAAAAAAGCACAATAAGATTTTCCCCGGGATATCCGGGGCTTGATATTATTTATAATTATCATATTTTAAAATTTTTAAATATAAATTTTGTTAGATCAAATGAAAAAACAGGAATATTAATTCCTCGTAAAAGTAGTGTATGTATATTGGGGTGGTATTAAAAAATTATATTTTAAAAGATTAGAAAAAAGTAATTGCAACTCTAAAACCTATACGATCACTTTTTGTATCTGGAGAATTAACAATTGGTAAAGCAAGCCATAATTCAGTATCACGCCAATCGCCACCACGCAAAACACGGTTTGTAGAAAAAGAATCTTTATTATAGCACCATTCCCAAACATTTCCGCTCATATCATATATACCTAATTGATTCGCTCTTTTTTCTTTTACTGGATGAGTTTTTTTCAAATCTGCAATATCGCTATTTTCTGAATACCAAGCAACGGCTTTTGTTTCTTCTGAATTGTTATAATCAGCATATGCTCCACTTGCATATAACCCAGGAGTCCACCATAAGTCTTCCAAATTTATTGCATCTTCTTTTAAATTAGGTTCTTGAGAGGGTTTTTCTGATCCTATATATCTTGCAGCTAATTCCCATTCCCACTCATTGGGTAGTCTAAATCCAAAATTATTTGTTTGTATTGCATTATCACATGCTTCTGAATCCGTAGCATCTTTTATAATATTTTCATTGTATCTATATACTGGAATTAATTCCAATATTTCACTCAGAGCATTAGACCAAACTATTGCATCTCTCCAACTTATACGAGTTACCGGTTCATTTTTACTTGAAGAAGGAGGAGCTCCGTCAGAACCACTACTTCCTTCCATTCCTAAATTAGCAAATATATATCCGTTGTTTTTTGCCCAATTTTTAACAGCATACCATAAATCATAAGTTACAGGAGTTTCGCCCAACCAAAAGGCTTTTTCGACCGTTTTAGTTAATGAATTATTATTTTTAATAGGTATTTTTGCTGCTGGTGATAAAACCATATTGAAATTTACGGTGTTTGCCGTATGAGTTGTAATCGTTCCCGGAACTGCTTTGTTATCTTCAGAATCGTTCGGATTTAAAAAGTTAATATTGCAAGAAATCAATCCAAATATTAACAAAAAAAGAACAAATAACAAAAAAAATTTTTTCATAGCCTCACTCCTTAAAAACAAAATTTTCTATATATAAATATAGAATCAAATTTTAATGAAATAATTTCCAACACTTTCATTATACATTATTTAAACGGTAAAAAAAATAAAGATTAATATTGTAACATTTTTTTATTAAATGAAATGAAATAATTTGTATATTGGGGTGGTATTAAAAATACAATAAAAAAGGTAACAAAAAGATCAAAAATATATAAATTAACTTTTGCGAAAAATAAAATTTGCTTGATATAAAAAAAATAAAGTGATATCATTAAATATAACGAAGTTAATAATAAATTAAATTTAAAAAAAGGAGGGGTTAAAATGAAAAAAGTTTTTTATGGATTAATCTTTTTGTTTTGTTTAATTCTTTTAACGTCATGTGATCCAAAAGAATTTAGTATAAACCTTTCATTATTAGAACCTGAAGTTACTTTGCAGGATGGAAAGTTTATTATTGAATTGGAAGAATATGAAAATCTTGTTCTAATGTGGAAAGGTGAGTTGTTGAATTTACCAAAAGATTTGGAATTAGATTTAAAATATAAAGTTATATTGAGTGAAAATGAAAATCTATCAAGTCCTTTATTGAATGTAGGAAATATTGAGGAAGAAACATATACTATTGATTTAGAAGAATTGGAGTTAGAAAGAGGAAAAGTTTATTACTGGAAAATAATTGCAGAAGCTGGAACAAAAAGTGTTTCGATAGAAGGAATACTTTATATAAAAGAAATATATCAGCTAACTCTTACAGGAGAAAACATAAACGCTATACCTGAATTAAGTGATTATTTAGAGGGAACAGAAATAAAAATAACAGTAATCCCAGAAGAAGGAAAAGAAGTAAAAACATTTACAGTGAATGAAATAGACAAAAAAGCAGAGTTGTTGGAAGACCCTAAATACGAATATAATTTTATAATAACAGAAAATACCGCAATAGAAGTAACTTATGAATTCTTAGAAGAACCGATGATATTTGAAGAAGCTTTAGAGGTTGAAATAAGTTTGGTTCAACTTTCAGTACCAATAATTGAAAGAGATCTATATAAAGGAACATTTATAAGAAAAAAATCAGAAGTAAAGTATATAACTCTTTTAAGTTTGGATGAAGAAGAAGAAGAAAGAGTAGTAAATCCATCAGGATTTATAGAAATACCAGAAACAGGAGAATTAGAGTTAGAAGAAATATTTGTAGTAGAGGGATCAACAGATTTGATTATAAAACTATACAATGAAGATAAAAATATTTTGACTTATGGACAAGTGCAGTTAACGATACTTCCACTTGAAATAGAGAACTTAGACTTAGTAAGAAAAATTCCTATATTAAATATTAATGAATATTCTTTATCTTTGATTATTAATGATGAATCAATAATAAAATTAGAATTTTATGGGGAAAATCAACCGGTAATTCCAAATGAGTATTTTATTGATTCTTCAGAGGTTTTTATTGAAAAATTTAGAGTTGAAGATAGCGATAGTTATTTTGTTATTGTTGCAAAAGATAATAATGATGAAATAGTATTTCAACTTACAAAAGAATTAAATCAATAAAAAAAGGAGGGGAATGAGATGATTAAAAAGGCAAAATTTAAATTTTTATTTGTGTTAACTGTATTACTAGTAGTGGTTTTAACGAGTTGTGTTCAAAGACCTTTTGGCGAAGGGTATATAGAAGGAGATATTCAAATCAACCGTTCAATTCAGATGTTGGGTGTAAATGAATACATAATGGATTTTGAAATTGATAAAAATGTTTCAAGAATAGAATATAAAACAGATAACAACATTAACCCTATAGTAAAAGAGGGTATAATACGTGTTGATAACGAAAGTAAAAAATTAATAGTTACGGCGTTTGATGAAGTGGGTAGAGTTTTACAAGTGAAAGAAATAATTTTAAACGACACAAGAACAAGAAGCAGTGATACAAGTGGAATATATATTACAGAAGACGAAGAAGATATATGGATCTATTATCCTGTAGATTATATAGTTACAATGACTTTCAAGCAAAGATCTGAGTTAATAGATCAAGCCGATATTTTGAAAACACTTGTAGCATTAGCGGGAGATGTTTATGATTGGGATGAGTATATAGCCGCCGCAACAGAAGGAAGAGATCCAATTTTAAGTGAATTTTCAATACCTGAAAATTTTGTTTCTATAAGAGATTTGCATGAAACTAATGTTATTTCAACTTTTGCAGATTCTTCATATATAGATCAAGTTTTATCGGAAGAACCAGATCATCCTGTTGCAAACTTGGTAAAATCTTTATATGAAATAATGGAATACGATTTTGAAGGTTTAACGGAATCTATAATGACTTATATTATGGGATATTATCAAGATATGTCTTCTGTTAATAAATTTGCACAGTTTGCTTTAAGTGAAAATCAAGAGGATTTCTTTGAAGATAATTTAATTGAAATTTATTTTGGAATAATGGATATTTTTCAAGAAAAAGAATTAATAGAATTAACTACAAGTTTATCTGAAAGACTTTCTTATGCATCTGAAGATTTGACAGTTCAATTAACTTGGGAAGCTTTTTTAGAGATGGTTGGACGTATTGACGAAGAAACCGTAAGTCTTTTTGATGAAATGGATGAGGAATTTTTGCCGGAAGGTGGATACAGATTTGATTATAGAGATTTTTTGATTTTAAGATCTTTTTCAGATACTATAAACTTTATGTTTGATTTTCAGGGAACTATAAGTGAAATATTATTAAAAATTTCAGAAATAGTTTTGATAGATTTTGATGATTTTGAAGATTTTAAAAACTTTATTTTTAATGAAGATTTTTTAACTATATTCGAAGACGATCTTTTGCCTTTATTAATGGATTCAGATTTTATGATTCAATTTTTAGATGAATTATATGATATAGAAAATGGAAATGTGAATATGGATATTTTAAAAGATGTTTTTGATGATATAGCAGAAATTGATGGTGAAAATGAATGGTTAAGTGCGAAAGATATTATGAATGATTTCGAACTTCCTGCATTAAATCTTTTATTAGATTATGCAACAAAAATAATTACAAATGCCGTAGAAATTTATGAATTTGAAAAATCAGATATTTTTATAGAAAAAGAATATATAAATTTTGTTGAATCTATAGTATGGATAAATATGTACCTTATTTTCGATGATTTTGAAGCATATAATATAAATGAAGATTTTTTTCCAGATAAAATGATGTTAGATGAAACATTCCAAATGACTGTTAAATTTTTTGATATGGAAATAGATCTTGAAGGTATTGAAAGTATTTTAGTTAACGGAATAAAACCAGATAAACCTATAAATGTTTTAAACGCTTTGCTTTTATCACTTCCAGATGAAGATATTTCTGTAACTTTTGACTTGCCTAAATTTGAAATGCCTTTACCTGAAGTAAGTGGATTTGAAAAAATTAAAATTCGAGAAGGCATCGAAGAAGAAGAAGAATTATTTGATGAAGCTAAAGTAGAAATAATAATCAATCTTGAAGAATTTTATAACGGTTTTGATTTAACTAATTTAAACACAAAAATTGCAACAGAATATTTTCATAAAATGCAAGTTTTTAATCACGAATTTTATAAAAGCATGGATGAAGAAGATTATAACGTTGAAGATTTTATAAACGCTATAGACGGAGTTTTAACACAATTTTATTTTGTAAATCTAGATAACATGACTTATACAGAAGAATACGATGAAGAATTTGATTATACTTATTATGATATTAGAGGAGATTTAAGTCTTAATATAGGTTTCGAACCTGGAATAACTATGAATGTTGAATATATAAATTGTAATGTAGATTTTATGGTTATAATGCCTTTACATATGTTGCATTTAGAGAGATTTTTAATGGCTTTTTTAGAACCTGAAGTTTTTTAAAATTTAATATAAAATTAAATAAAAAGACCGCATATGCGGTCTTTTTTTGATGATTTATTTTTTTGGAAGTTTTACTAATGTTGTTAAAGCAGCAGAAATTAAAGCGAATATTGCTAAATAATAAAATACAACAGAATAATTGTTATCAGTAATATTTAAAATGATTCCTGTAAATACAGGACCTATAACACTCGCAACAAAACCATAAGCGGTGAAAACTAATCCTAAAATTATTCCAAAATGTTTAATTCCAAAACAATCAGAAATTAGAGGAGCAGAGGTTGAAAATAAAGTTCCATAACCAAATCCGACAAATGCTGCGAGTATCGAAATCATAACAAGATTATCTACAAAAGGTAAAAGCATATAAGCAGCAGCAGTTCCCAAAAATGAAATACAAAGAGTTGCTTTTCTTCCAATAAAATCTGAAAGAGTTCCTGAAATTATTCGACTGAATCCATTAGTTATATTATATGCTGTTAAAATAGATGCTGCTACAGCTAATGTGTACCCTTTTGAAATTCCATAATTTACAGATATAGTAACCATGCTAATTCCGGCAGCTCCCATAAAAGCCCACATAGCCCAAATTAACCAGAAATTTTTAGTTTTAATCGCTTCTTTAGATGTCATTGAGAAATCATTAATATTATTTTTAGAATCAATTTTTGGAATTACTACATTTTTAGTTTTTTCAGGAAATTCTGTAAATCTTGAGGCAGCTATTCCTACAACTGTAGTTAAAATTGCAACTAATATACATAAGCTTTTATATCCTATTGAATCAAGAAGCATTCTATAAACAGGAACCATAATAGCTGCAGATAAACCAAAAGAAAGATTAACCATTCCTGATGCAAATCCTTTTCTTGTAGGATGCCATCTTTTAACACTGTTTATACCTGTTGAATAAATGAAACAAGACCCTGCACCTGCAGAAAAAGCCCAAAAATATACTATCCATATATTAGCAGTAAATGCAAGAAGTAAAGTAGTTACACCATAAATTAAAGAGCCTATAATCATTAAATTTCTAACACCTAATTTTTCAGTCCATTTTCCTACAAAAAACATAAAAATACCAAGAGAAGCAACCATAAAAAACATTATATAACTTAATGCAGCAGCATCTACTCCTAGTAAATCTCTCCATACAGGGCCCATTAATCCAGGGAATCCAAAAGCTAAAGTTCCTGGAAAGAAAATAGCTAATACGCTTCCCAAAATAGCGAGGTTCCCTTTCTTTTTGAAATCATTTTGCATAGTTTTATCCTCCAAAATATAAATTTTAAAATTAATTTATTATATCATATCAAAGACTTAGTCTTCAAGGGGAAAGAATAAAGTTAGAAAGTAGAAAGTTGGTCAGTTGGAAAGGAAAAGCGTTAAAACTAAGTGCTTATAATGATGATGTAGTAAATATTGGATAAAACAAACGCGAACAAGATCAAATTTTCTAAAAAAAAGATTTCGCTCTGTGCAAAAATGCTAAAAATAGCAAACTCGCTACGCTCAAACATGCTATTTTCTTACGCATTTTTTGATTCGCTCAATTGTTTTTTTGACGAAAATTCTCAATTGTTCGCTACTTTATTTCATCCATATTTACCTTCAAAGCATTATAATAAAAATTTTTTTTGTCATTTGCCACTTTTCACTATTTAAAAGCTTTTCCATTTCAATTTTTAAATATTAACAGTTTTTCCTAACCAACTGTCTGCTGACCAACTTTAAAATCCATATTTACCGTCAAAACATTATAATAAAAAAATTTT
>CAYZNB010000145.1:0-7392 GCA_964478535.1 uncultured Thermotogaceae bacterium | reverse complement strand
TCTAAAAAACAAATTTCGCTCGGTCAAAAACTTGCTAAAAATAGCAAACTCGCTATGCTCAGACATGCTATTTTCTGACGCATTTTTTGATTCGCTCAATTGTTTTTTATACGAAAATTCTCAATTGTTCGCTACTTTATTTCATCCATATTTACCATCAAATCATTATAAAAAAAAAATTTGTGTTACTCGCCACTCGTCACTTTTAACTTTTCACTATTTAAACGCTTTTCCATTTAACCAATTAAACATTTTTGTTTTTCCTAACCAACTTTAAAAAACATATTTACTGTCAAAGTATTAAAATAAAAATTTGATTCTCTTTAAATTTTTTTGGAAAAATATGAAAAGTTGAAACTTATAAATAGTAAAAGAAAATTATGAGATATGTCATTTCGAACGAAAAAGTGTTCTTCTTTTGAGGAGAAATCTGCGGGTTTATATTTTTATGTATTAAAATAATTAAATAAAAAACTAAAGTTCGCAGATCTCTCCTCCATAGAACGTCGTTCGAGATGACAGAGCGAAGCGTGTAAAAAAGTTTTTAGATTATTTATAAACTTAAATAACCTAATATCATTCAATAATTTTTACCCACAAAAATTTTTTGTTGCGCTTGCCACTTTTAACTTTTCCAACTTTAAAATCCATTTAAAAAAATCCAATAAACAAATATGTTTATTATTGTCAGAGGTATTCCTATTTTAGAAAAATCCCAAAATGAAATTCTTTCACCTTTTTTTTCAGCATTTTGAAGGATAATTATGTTACTTGCAGCACCAAGAAAAAATAAATTTCCCGCAATAGTACTTCCGGCAGATAATGCCATTAACTGTTTTATTGTAGTGCCTGTATGGTTTAAAAGTGGTAGATATAAAGAAACAAAAGGAACATTTGATATAAATTGGCTTTAAATTACACTTAAAGATAAAGTTGTAAGTGTTGAGTTTAAATCCATATCTTTAACAATATTTTGAAAAATTCCTGTATTCCAAACACTTTCCATCAATACAAACATTGAAGTAAAGAATATTAATGTATGATAGTCGATATTTTTAATTATTTCTAATCTTCTTTTACTGAATAAAACTATTGGAAGACATGCAATTACTGCTATGTATGTAATTTTAAAGACATCTCCTAATCCTATTAAAACAGTGAAAATTTTTATGCCTATAAGAATAAACGTTAGAAAAAAAGAAATACGAGATAAATTTGTAAGTTTTTCATCATTAATTTCATCTTTTATATGATTTAAAGGTTCATTTTTAAAATGTTCTTTAAAAAATATTTTTATCATTATAAAAATTACGAAGAGATTTATAAGCGTTGGAATTGTCAAATATTTAAAAAAAGTTAAAAAAGGATTTTCCATATTTGAATTTAATGCTATTAAAAGATTTTGCGGATTTCCAATAGGGCTTAAAACACTTCCTGTAGTTACTGCGAAGGCCATTGTTAACAATAAAGGTTTTGCAGAAATATTATGTTTTTTTGCTATATAAATTATTAGTGGTGTTGATACTATTACCATAGTGTCATTGATAAAAAATGGAGATAATAATCCAAGAGAAAATATAATAAATAAAAGTAATTGATTTATATTTTTTGCTTTTTTAAAAACAACAAAAGATAAATGTTTTATATAACCACTTCTTCCAAAAGCTTCTCCAACAATAAACATACAACCAAGAAAAATAATTATATCGAAATTAATTGAATTAAATGCTTGTGAAAAAGATATTTGTCGGGTTATTAAAACAGTTAATGCTCCGCCCAACATTATTTGCCAAGATTGAAGTCGTACTCGTCCAATTTGTCTTATTGATATAAGAATATATACAATTACCAAAACGATTATAGAAATAAAATTCACTTCCTTATTAATTATTTTATAAAAGATTAAAGTGTGACTATGCAAAATATTATCATTAAATTGTTAAATTGAAAATTCATCGATTATTACGAATGAAAATATTTTTCTTTTGTAAAAAAAAATTAATATTTTGTATTTTGAATTCTGTTAAGAAATGTTATAATATTAATATATGTTAAGAAATTTAAAGCTAAAAACAGGAGGATTTTTTTAAATGACTGTATTGCTAATTATTTTGGGAATAGCAGGAAGTCTTGGTTTGTTTTTGTATGGATTAAGACTTACAAGTGACAGTATTCAAAAAGCAGCAGGGGAAAAACTTCATAAAGCTTTGGAATTAATGACAAGGAATAGATTTGCAGCTTTTCTAACTGGTATAGGTATAACTGGTTTAGTACAGTCATCTTCTGCTACTACTGTTATGACAGTAAGTTTTGTTAATGCAGGACTTCTTAAGCTTTCAAGAGCTATCGGGGTTATTATCGGAGCAAATATAGGTACGACTTTGACCGCTTGGATAATTGCTTTTTTTGGGTTTAAATTTAGTATAGCGTCAATAGCTGTTCCGCTTGCGGGTTTTGGGATAATTTTATTTTTTTCTAAACGAGAGAAAAATAAATATTATGGAGAATTTTTACTTGGTTTTAGTATATTACTTTTGGGGTTGAATTATTTGAAAGACAGTGTTCCAGATATTGGTGCACATCCTGAAATTCTCGAATTTATAAGTAATTTTACCGGTAAAGGTTTTTTATCTTTTATTATTTTTATTGCAATAGGAACAATTTTGACAATCATTTTACAATCTTCTTCGGCGACAATGGCAATAACTCAAACTATGGTTTTCGCTGGTTGGATAGATTTTCCTACGGCATGTGCTATTGTTCTTGGTGAAAATATAGGTACAACTATAACTGCACAATTGGCAGCATTAGGTACTAATATCAACGCGAGAAGAACCGCAATGGCACATACTTTTTTTAACATTGTAGGTGCTATATGGATGAGTTTTATTTTCACTCATTTTTTAAAATTTGTGTTGTTTATTATGCCTCTTGATCCTTCAAATAATGCATCATTAACTGCATCATTGGCACTTTTTCATACTATGTTTAATTTAATTAATGCGATAGTATTTTTAGCATTTTTACCACAATTTGCTTCATTTATAGAAAAAATTATTAAACCAAAAAAAGTTGAAGATGAAGAACTTTACCAACTTAAATATTTAAATTATTACATGGATGCACCAGAAATACAAATATATAATGCTAAAAGAGAAGTAACTAGAATGGCAGATCTTATAATGATAATGTTTAAAAAATTTAGATATTTATTTAATACACCTAAAGAAAAGATAGATAAAGATTTAAAAGAAATAAATAAACTTGAACAGGCATGTGATAATATGCAATTTGAGATTTCTAAATTTTTGAGTCAATGCCCTCGTGAAAATTTAAAAACGAGCTCTATAAACAATATAGCAATTTTAATAAAAATAGCAGATGAATTAGAGAGTATATCAGATAGTAGTCAGAATCTTGTATATCTTTTAAGTAGAAGTCATGAGAAAAAAATGAAATGGCCACAAGAAATAATTGATGAAATTAACCCTTATATAAATCTTGTATACGAATTTTTAGAATTTATTTCGGTTAGAATGAACGAAAAAATGGATGATGAAGATTTTAAAACTGCATATGAAATAGAAAATAGAATTGATGAATTTAGAAATATGCTTAAGAAAAAAGCGAGGAAGAGAATAGAAAAAGGTTCTGAAGTTAAATTTGAAATTCTTGTAATAGATATTTTGCAACATATTGAACATGTTGGAGATTACGCTATGAATGTTGCAAGAGCGTTATTGGAATATAATGGATAGATAATAAAAAATGTCTGTAATTTTTACAGACATTTTTTATTATGTTTTACAATTTTAAGGTATTCTGATATAATTTATGTAATTGGTAAGAAGATGTTTGATTGATTAGGAAAAGCAATATTTGAATGACGTTTATACTTTGTGTGGTTTCAAAAAATTTCATTATCCAAATGTCTTTCTGCTAAGCAAACAACTAACTATTTAACGAAAGGAATAATAATATGCAGGAAATTGAAAAAATACTTGTTTTTAATTATTTTGAAGAAGAAATAAGAGTAGCTTTATTAGAAAATTATAAATTATCTGAGATATTTTTTGAGGATTTAGAAGCTGATAAAAATTCCGGAAAAATTTTTATTGGTAGAATAGAAAATGAGGTTCCGAGTTTGGAAGCTTTTTTTGTAAATATAGGAATGAAAAAAAATGGATTTTTAAGATATAAAGATGTTTTAGGAATGCCTCATTTGTACAAAAGAGGTGATATGGTTATTGTTCAGGTGAGAAAAGATGGGAATGCTAGAAAAGGACCTCAATTATCTATGCAGATAAATCTTCCCGGTAAAAATATAGTTTATATGCCTTATGGTGAATCGAGTATAGGAGTTTCAAGAAAAATTTCTTCTTCTTCAGAAAGAGAAAGATTGAGAAATATTGCAGAAGATCTAATCTATGATAAAGAAGGAGTAATATTTAGAACAAATTGTAGTGGTATTGAACAAGAAATGTTAGAAGAAGAATTAAAAGAATTAAGGAAAAAGTGGCATAAAATTGCAATTCTTTTCAAGAATGCTAATAAACCTGAGTTAATTCTTTCGGAAGAAGATTTTGTAGAGTATATTTTAAGAGAAAGAGTAGATAATAATGTGAAAAGAATAGTTGTAGATGAAGTGAATCTTTATAATAAAATTAGAGAAATTCTGGAAGAGTTTGAAGGTTCTCAAATTGTAGAATTATGTAAAAAAGACTCTTTTACTTATATGAATATATATAATCAGATGGAAGATTTATTTTCAAAAAAAATAGAATTGAATAGTGGTGGTGTAATTACAATAGATAAAGCAGAAGCTTTAACTATTATAGATGTTGATTCTGCAAGTAATATAAAAGGAAAAAATGTTGAAGAAACTTCTATTAAAACAAATTCTGAAGCTGCTGTTGAAATAATGAGGAATATAAGACTTAGAAATATATCGGGAATAATAATAATTGATTTTATAGATATGAATAAGAAAGAAAATAAAATAAAAATCTTAAATATTATAAATGAAGAAGTAAAAAAAGATAAAGCAAGAATAACAGTTGTTGGTTTTACGCAGTTAGGATTGCTTGAGATGACAAGGAAAAGAACAAGTTCTTCAATAGATGGAATGGTTTTTAATCCTTGCCCAATTTGTCATGGGACAGGAAGAGTAGCTTCTCCATCCATAATTTTTAATAGAATGATGAAAGATATAGAAGATTCTTTAAATGATTTAAAAGAATATGAAATAAAACAAGTTTTAGTAAATATTTATCATAACTTATCTGGGTATGTTACTCCAGAAATTAGAAAAAAAATTAACGAAAAAACTGGAGTTGAAGTTAAATTTGAGTTCAATTGGAATGATCCAAATTCATATAACATAAGATTTAAAAAAGAATGAAATTAGGAAGTGGTTAATTTGAAAGTTTTAAAAATAATGATTCTTTCTATAACGGCTATAATTATTTTTATGTTTTTATTTGGAATAATTCATAATTTAGGAATTTCTCATAAAGAAACAGAAAGAATTATTTCTGCTAATAAAGAAAAAAGTTTTGATTATGTAGAATATATTTCTAATTATAAAATGGCAAGCGCTTTTGAAACCTTCTCAAAAGCAAGTAAAGTGGAAAATTTTGAAGGTTTTATCTTTACAAAAATAAAAAAAATAAACAATGAATACGCTGTTTTGGCTTATGGAACAGATGAAAATTATTTAGTTTTTTTTGATGAAGATATAGAAATAAAAAGATCATTTCTAATTGAAAGGGGAAATGTTAGATTTTATGATTTTGGATATTTTGATAAAGAATATATATTTGTAGGAGAAAAAAATCAAAAACCTTATTATTTAAAGACTTCTGATGTAGGAAGTCATCTTTCTTCAAACTCAATAAGTTCTAATGGGAGATATAATGTAGTAAAAGCTCTTTATGAAGGCTTTATAATGGCTGGTTATGTAATAGAAAATGGAGTAAGAAATGCATATATTAATAAAATTAATATGTTTGGAGATAGAATTTGGGATAAAAGATTTGGAAGAAATAATAATGAAGAAATTAAAGATATTGTAGTTACTCTTAATGAATATATATTTGTAGGAACAACTAATTCAAATCCTACTAAAGTTACAAACACTTTAATTTTAAAATACTCTATTGATGGCATAAATATATTTGATGGTGTTTATGGAACAGATACACATAATGAACATATAACAGTAAGTTTTTTAGACGAGGAATCAAAATTGTATTTTGCGGGTTATGTGGAAACATTAGACAGTAGAAATTGGAAATCGCTTTTTGTAAGAACAGTTGAAGATATTCAAAACGAAGGTATTGTGGTAAGCGAGATTAGAGAAACTAGAGGGATACAGAATCTTTCGAGAATAGAAGATATGAAATATAAAGATGGAAATATTTATAAAATAGGTTTTTCAGTAGAGTCTTGGCCTGATTATGATGGTTTTTTAAGAATATCAAACAAAAATGGTTATGTTATAGAACAAAGAATATACGGTTCAAATAATGAAGAAAGAATTTATTCATTCGAATTTTCAGATGATGGTGGAATAATAATGGTAGGATATCAAAAAAATGAAAATAAAAATATTCCCCTAATAATTAAGACTGATAACTTTTTTAGAATACCGGAATTTGAAAAGTAATATTTTAATTATAAAATTAAAATACTCGTTACAACTTTTAACTTGACAAAATGGCTTTAACAGTATATAATAATTAACGATCGTAGAAAACGATGAAGCAAAAAAACAGTAGTGACCTGCTAGCTCAGATGGTAGAGCATTTGACTTTTAATCAAAGGGCCCTGGGTTCGAGTCCCAGGCGGGTCACCATTTTTTTACGTTTGCGTGAGTGGTGGAATTGGCAGACGCGCTGGACTTAGAATCCAGTGGAGTAATCCGTGTGGGTTCAAGTCCCACCTCGCGCACCAACGTAATGCGGATGTAGCTCAGTGGTAGAGCACTTGCTTGCCAAGCAAGGGGTCGCGGGTTCGAGCCCCGTCTTCCGCTCCAAAAAAAGTCTATTTTGAAAATAGACTTTTTTTTATTTTCATAAGGAAGTAATGTTAATTATTTAGTATTAAAATACTGAAGTAAGGTAAAAATAATTAAAAAATATTTAATTTTATTTATGTTAGTGATTATCAACATTTCTTTTTTTCTGATCAATTAAATAAATTCATAGAAAAAAATATGGTATATTTTTTGTGCCTAATAATAATTTAATTTTTTTGAAGAGTGAAGAAGAGGTATTAGAGAAAAAAATGAGATTATTAGAAAAGCGGAAAAATTTATTTATATTGAAACGTTTATTTTGGTTCTATGTAAAAAAGTGTGGGTAAAAATTATTGATTGATAGTTGGTTTTTG
>CAYZNB010000144.1:0-7470 GCA_964478535.1 uncultured Thermotogaceae bacterium | reverse complement strand
TGTAACGCCGTGCAAAGTTCAGCGTGGCTGTTACACTACATTAAAATCAAAAAACTGTTATTATTAAAATGTTTTTCCTTTCAACTAACCAACTTTCTAAAGTAATAAAAACACAAAAAATTACAGAGAATCAAATATTTAAATACAATTTTTTATTCCTATAATCTTTTTTCAAAGGCGTTTTAAAAGAATTTTACATCAAAACATAAAAAAACTAAAAATATAATACTCAAAGTAGTTATAGAATAAAATAATAAAATTCTCTAAAATTTTCTGTCAAAAAAATATAACTTTTGCAAGTGTCATAAATAAAGGATAATAAAAAAATAATTCTTAGTAAAAATAACGAAACTTTATAGAAATATTATGGAAATAAAAATTTATTTTCCTTGCCATTTAAAGTAAGGATATGTTTTATTTTCGTCAATTTCCCAAATATTTTCAAAATCCCATGAGTTGTTTTGGGTATAATTTAATTTCGTTTTCATTCTTGAAGTATTTCTTCCAAAACCTCCTGAAAAATTACTTCTTAAAGTTATTTCATTATCGAAATAAGAGAATTTTACATCACCTTCATTATTTCCTATAAATGCACCTACAAGCGGATTATTTTCGCTAATAATTTTTCCTGCAGAATAGGAATAAGATATAACTCCTTCTTCTGTATTCCAACCAACAAAACCTCCAGTTTTATCAACACCTTTGACTTCAGTTAAAGAATAACAATTTTCTATTTTACTAAGATTACCTCCAACAAATCCCCCTACTATATTATTACCTTGTATAAAAGTTTTAGAATATGAAGTTGAAATTATTCCAGAATTTCTTCCCGCAAATCCTCCTACAAGATTATTTCCATTAATTTTTCCAATCGAATATGATTTAGTTATTTCAGAATTAAAATTTGATCCGGCAAACCCGCCTACAATATCAATCCCTTTTACATCTGCTTTTGAATATGATTCAGTTATATATCCATTATTTTCTCCAATAAAACCTCCTATCCATTTAGTTCCTTCAACATTTCCCAATGAATAAGAATTAATTATTTTTCCTTCTAATGTAGCTCCAGCAAAACCTCCCATACAATCAATTCCTTTTACATTTGAGTTTGAATAAGAGTTTTTTATTTCACCTTCAAAAGCAATTCCGACAAAACCTCCGCTATGTTGGGTGGCATTGACATTAGTTACAGAATATGATTCAAAAATTTTCCCAAGATTATTTCCTGCAAACCCTCCAATTTGTTCAAAACCATCAGCATTTCCAGTAAAAGAAGAATTAGAAATTTCTCCCGTTCTATCATTAACACCCACAAAACCCCCTGACCATTTATATCCATTAATTTTTCCCGATACATTACAATTATCTATTACGCCTGAGTTTAATGCAACAAGCCCTCCCACACGATTTTTTCCATTTATATTTGCATTTATAATATTTATATTTTTTAAATTTGGAGATAAATGAGAGGCTAAAAATTGTCGCTGAACAAATTCGAAAAAACCCACATTTTCTTCTTCCGGTCTGTCTATATTTAAATTGTTTATAACAAAACTATTGCCATCAAAAGAACCTTTAAATCCATTTCCTGCTCTAAAATTTCCTATAGGTTGCCAATTATCATATTCAGATAAATCTATATCATTAATTTGTTTAAAATGTTTATCCAAATAATTTCTGATATTATTCAATTGTTCTGCTGATGAGATTAAATAAGGATCTTCTACAGTTCCTGAACCTCCAGCAAATTCTTCTGTCTTTTTTATAACCTCTTCTTCAAAATTTTTTGGTCTAATAAAAAATAATGGCCCACCATCGCCTTTAATACTTTCTTCAGTAAAAAAAGAAATAATATCTTCTTTATCAAAATATCTATTTTGTCCTCTTGGAGTTCCGTCTAAATAGATATCTTTTCCTGTTGCAGGATCAAAAATCTCAAAATAAATATTTTTATCTGTTTCAACATATCCTTTTAACACAAACATATGAAGAAGATCGGCACTCGAACTATAAAAAGAAGCAGTTTTTTCAAAACTTCTTGCATTCAAAGTGATTTTTTTCATATCTCCACCTAACAACATAATACTTCCATTATTTAATTCATCTTTTAAAAATTCTATTGTAATTTCATGTCTGTTATAAGTTTTAAAGTTTATATTATAAAAATTCAAATAATCTGTAATAACCATAGTGCTCCAACCATGATCTATGCTGAAATCATTTAAATATAAATTTCTCGCTTCTTCGCCATTTGTTATTATTTCATTGTTGTACCAATTAACTGCCATAGCCGCAGAAGTTGTTGCACAATTCATTGAACCATAATCTCCCGTTTCAAGCTGATCTTCATACCATTCAACATCTATATCGTTAGATATGTGTTTTTTTATTTCGCCATCTAATCCCCAAAATTTTGAATGTTTTAACAACTTTTCTTTTAAAGAAATTGAATTGTTTTCAAATCTATAATCTTTTCCAATTAAATTATCTTTAATTTCAGGTTTCTCTATTTCATATCCTTCTTCTATTTCAATTGTATCTTCAAATAAATTTTTTTGTTCATTTTTAAAATCTGTATCACCTGTTAAAGCATTTATACCTATATATTTTCCAACATATTTATCACCTTTTAAACTTCCTAAAAATTCCGAATTTGATATTTTCCCTTTATTAACTCCACTAATTCCACCAACTATCATTTCCCCTTTAACAAAACTTTCAGAAAAACTATTTGTTATTTCCCCGTTTAATTTATTAGTTCCTGTTATTCCACCTATTTCATAAATCCCAATTACACTTCCTTTTGAAAAAGTGTTTTCTATAATCTTTAGATTATATCCTGCAATTCCACCAACAAAATCATTTCCTTTTATATCTCCAATATAGTTGCAGTTGATTATTTTTCCATTATTAAACCCTGCAATTCCTCCTATAACTTCTATTTGGTTTAAAGATTTGTTGTTATCAATTAAAGGCTTTTTTAAAATTTCAACTTTTCCAGAAACACTACTATTTATAATTTCTCCATAATTAATTCCAACTAATCCTCCTGTAAGTTGCATACCATATATTTCAATTTCCGCACTTGAATTGTATATTTTGGCTTTATCAGAAAATGAGCCTACAATTCCACCAACTCTTATTGCACCCTTAACTTTTCCTTTCACATAAGAATTATCTATTGTTCCAGATTTAGCATATCCTGCAATTCCACCAACTCTGTTATTTCCTGAAATATTTACATTTATTAAATTTATGTTTTTTATTAACGCATCATTTTCTAAATATCTAAATAATCCAACGAATGTTTCTTCTGGTCTGAAAATAGTTAAATTCAAAATTGTATAATTATTCCCATCATAAGTACCGGTAAATGTTATGTTTTCTTCTTTATTTAATTCAAACGCTTCTCCCAATGGATTCCAATTTTCATATTGAGATAAATCGATATTATTAATTTGCTTAAAATGTTTATCCATATGATTTCTAATATTGTTTAATTGTTCAGCTGTTGAAATCAAATAAGGACTTTCTGCTGTGCCCCATCCACCTGCAAAACTTCCAGCAAATACATTCAAGATAAAGAAAAGTATAAAAAAAATGCTTATTAACCTTTTCAATTTAAAATCCCCCTTATTAATTTTAAATATGTTTTTATATAAGTAAATTTTATCATAATCTAATCATTTGAACAACTATATTTTTTAAAATAAAAGTTAATTTAACAATTTGAAATCACTTGAAATTATTCTACGTATTGACAAATTGAATTTATAGATATATAATACAATTAAGCAGAAACTTAATCGTATTATATAAGGAGGAAAAACATTGAATATCATTGAGGTTGAAAATCTTTCTAAAAAATTTGATAACTTTTTAGCTGTCAAAGATATAAATTTTTCTATAAAAAAGGGAGAAATTTTTGGTTTTTTAGGGCCTAATGGTGCCGGCAAAACTACTACCATAAATATGTTAACAGGTCTTGCAAAACCTTCATCTGGAAAAATTAAAATTGCAGGTGTTGACGGAATTAAAAATATAAAAAAGGTTCAGCAAATTATAGGCATCGTTCCTGATGAAAGTAATTTATATGACGATATGTCTGGAATAGAAAATTTAACTTTTTGTGCTTCACTTTATGGGATAAAAAAAGAAATAAGAGAAAGTCGTGCAAAGATTCTTTTAGAACAGTTTGGATTATCCGATACAGGGAAAAAACCTTTCAAAGCATTTTCAAAGGGTATGAAAAGAAAATTAACAATTGCTGCTGGAATAATACACGAACCTGAAATTTTATTTTTGGATGAACCAACTACTGGAATAGATATTGAAAGTGCAAGACAGATAAGAACCCTTATAAACACTTTAAACAAAAAAGGAACAACTATATTTTTAACTACTCATTATATTGAAGAAGCTGAAAGATTATGTAATAGAATTAGTTTTATTGTAAATGGAAAAGTAATTAAAATTGGAAATACAAAAGATTTAATTGAAGATGTTCAAAAAGATAATATCGTTGAATTTTTTGTAGAAGAAGATGTAAATAATTTTAAAGAGCTTTTAGTTAAACATTTTCCTCAAATAAAAATAGAATTAGTTAGTAATAATAAAATAAAAATTATTTCAAAAGAAAAAATTAATCTCATGCCTTTCATGAAATTTTTTGATGAAAAAAATATTTTAGTCAGAGAAGCAAAAATTATTTATCCTTCTTTAGAAGAAGTTTTTGTAAAAATAACAGGCATCGAAATAAACAAACTAAAAAAAGAAAAGGAGATGAAAAAAAGATGAAATCCCTTATGGCTTTTTTTAATATATTAATGAAAGATATGAAGAATTACTATTTAAAACCCCCTAATATAAGTTGGGGATTAATATTTCCTTTTGCATGGACATTAATGTTTTTTTTGAGAAGCGAAAAACCTTTAGAAATAATAGAAATACTACCTGGGGTTATGTCTTTGTCCGTATTATTTGGTACAACATCTATGCTCGCAGTTACAATAACTTTTGAAAGAAAAAGCCGTTCTTTTGAACGTTTGCTCCTTGCCCCAATAAGCCTTAACCTTTTAATGCTTTCAAAAACATTTGGAGCTATAATGTTTGGTATTATCAATGCACTTTTTCCTGCTATATTTGCTTCTTTTTTTGTTGATCTCTCAAACGTTAATTGGGGCGGTACTGTTTTAAGCGTTTTATTAATAGCTGTTACATCTACTTTTCTTGGTTTGTTTATTTCTGTATCGGTAAGTGAAGTTTTTGAAGCTCAAACATTTTCTAATTTTATAAGATTTCCAATGATGTTTTTATGCGGATTATTTTTCCCTATAGAAAAACTCCCAATTTTTATAAGACCTATATCATTTATACTTCCTTTAACTTATGGAGCAGATATGTTAAAAAATTCTATAAATAATAGTGGGTTTATTTCTTCATGGATTAGTTTTTTTATTCTTATAGCTTTTATTACGGGTTTATTTTTTGTAAGTACAAATAGAATAAAGAAAAAATGGATTTACTAATAAAAAACAGACGAATATATTTCGTCTGTTTTTTATTATTTTTCCACAGGATGTCTTAAAACCGTTTTTAAATTTTCTGCTTTGCATTTCCTTGGATCAGAAAGATATATTTCATGATGTTTTCCGCCAAATTCAACTTTATCTTTTAATTTTTCTTTTTTTATAAATTCAGATATTTTTTCTATAGTCCCTGGTTCAGAAATATAAGGACCTATATGCATCATTTGCACAGATAATCCTTCTTCAAATTTTTCAAAACGAATTTTTTCTATATTTAAATTAGGCTTTTTGAAATGTAGCTCTTGACACGCCCATTTAAAAACTTTTTCATCTACAAATTCTGGTTGCCTTATCATAACAGTCCATTTCCAATTTTCTCTTTCTAATAACGAAAAGTTTCCACTATCTATCCACCACAAGCCTTCAAGTGGTGGAACTACATACTCAAAATATCCTTCAGGTTGTATTTTATTCATTTTGCTCATTTTTATGGTATACGATATTCCATAAAGCATTTCTACCGCATCTTGAAAATCTTTGTTATTATTTGGATCTTTCGTACCATCAACCATTATAAAACTCATTTGAGGAATTTTTATAAGCATAGGTTTATTTTTTGGAAGATATAAATCTTTATATTCTTTCTTATAATCAAATTTTTCAGACGCCATAATTCTTCACCTTCCTCTTTGTATTTATTGACAGTTTTTATTAACAAAATCCCTTACTATATTTCCTATTGGTCCCTCTAACTGTTCAACAGCTGGATTTTGATTCATGATAACAATAATACCATCTCCCGTTTCTAAAAAACCAAGCATATAACTTTGAAATCCTTCGCCCCAACCTTGTGTATAAAAAACATCTTTTCCACGTAATTTATACGCAAAAACACCATACCCTGTATCTCCTTCAATTCCTTGAGGCGACATCATTTCTTTGACTGTTTCTTTTTTCAAAATTTTTTCAGATTTTCCGTTATAAGTTTTTAAAAGTTCTATCATAAGAGTTGACAAATCTTTTGAAGTACTCCAAAGACCTGCAACAGAATCATAAGGGTATATATTTTTTTCTTTTTGAATATATGTTCCACTTTTGTCTGTTCCTTTCACAAGATTGAAATTATCTATAGTTTCAAAATCTATATATTCGCTATTACTAATTTGCAAAGGATTTAAAATTTTCATTTTTATTATTTCTCTAAAATTCATATTATATATATCTTCTAAAAGTTTTTCTAAAATCAATGTATTGTTATCTGAATATATGAATTCTGTTTGAGGATTTTCTTTTACACAAATTTCTTCTTTTAAATATTTTGTTTTTCCTTGAATAAGTTCTATGACTTTTGGTTTCCCAATATTTATATCGTATGTACCATAAGAGCTATCTGCATCTACTAACCCACTTTGATGCAAAAATAGATCTTTAATAAGCACTTTTCCACCTTTTAGTTCCCAATTTTTTAAATATTTATTCACATCATCATTAATATCGACTATTTTTTCATCTTTTGCAATTAAAACGGCTATTACAGTTAATAGTTTGCTAATAGAGCATATACTGAACATAGTATTTTCATTTATTTCTTCACTTAAATAAAAATCACTTATTTCAAAATTTTTTACTTCATAACAACTAATCGCTTTAACATTTTCTTTTTCCATAATATTTTTTAAATCCATAATAAAATCACTCCTTCAATTTAATGTAATTAAATTATATACTATAAGAAGTGACATATCATGGCATTTTGAATTTTTTCTTATATTACGCCTTAATATAAAAACGATTCTTTGTAATTTTTTGTATGTTTACTACTTTAGAAAGTTGGTTAGGAAATGCATTAAAACTAAACCCTTATAATAATGAAGTGGTAAACATTGGATAAAATAAATCGCTCACAAGATCAAATTTTCTAAAAAACAAATTTCGCTCG
>CAYZNB010000143.1:0-7508 GCA_964478535.1 uncultured Thermotogaceae bacterium | reverse complement strand
CAGAATAAAATAAAAAATAGGGGGTATTCGAATGAATAGAAAAGATTTTCATAATGTATTGAAAAATAAAATTCTTTTTCTTGATGGAGGATACGGAACAGAATTTATAAAAAGAGGACATGGAAATATTATTTCGGAAATGCTTAATATAAAAAATCCTCAAGTTGTTGAACAATTACAAAAAGAATATGTATTGTCTGGTTCAGATATTCTTCTTACAAATACTTTTAGTGCGAACAGATATAAATTAAGAGAATTAGGGTACGAAGAATTTTTTGAGCAAATAAATGTTAATGCTGTAAAAATATCAAGAAAAGCATCTAATTCAAACACACTTGTTTTTGGGGATATTTCATCAACTGGAGAATTTATAAAACCTATGGGTAATCTTGATTTTGAAGATGCCGTGAGCATATTTCAAGAACAAGCAAAAATTTTATATGAAAATGGTGTTGATGGTTTTATAGTTGAAACAATGAGTGATATAAAAGAATTGAAAGCAGCAGTAATTGGTATAAGAAACATATCACAAGAAATACCCCTTATAGTTCATATGACATTTGATAAAGATTTAAGATGTGTTACTGGAACTTCTGTAAAAATCTTTGCAACAGTATTTGATGATTTAGATGTAGATGTTATAGGGATAAACTGCACTCTTGGGCCAGATGAAATGAGAGAGGTATTTCAAGAATTATCTAAATATACAAACAAATTTTTAAGTGTAGAACCAAATGCAGGAAAACCCGATTATGTTGATGGAATAACAAAATATTCTATGACTCCTGAAACTTTTGGTATTTTTGTGGAAGATTATATAAATATGGGAGCTAACATTATAGGCGGATGTTGTGGTTCTACTCCTGAACATATAAAATATATGAAAAAACTATCTGAAAATTATAGACCGGTAGTAAAAAATAAAAAAATTGATCAATCGTTAAGCTCAAGAACAATATATGTTGATTTAAATCCTTTCTTAAGTATAGGTGAAAGGATAAACCCTGCATCAAGAAAATATTTTCAAACAGAAATCGAAAATTATGATTATTCAACATTTTTAAAAGAAGCAAAAGATCAAGAAAAAGAAATGAGTAAAATAATCGATGTAAATTTTGGAATTGAAAAAATTTTAAATGAAGAACATTTTAAAAGAGGTATTTTAGAATTAGATAAAATATCTTCAATACCAATATCTTTCGATATTCAAAATTCAAAATATTTAGAAACAGTATTGAAAGAATATCCAGGCAGACCTCTTATAAATTCTTCGAAAGTAACGATGAAATCTATGGATAGAAAAATAGAACTTTTAAAAAAATATGGAGGAATGCTCATACTTTTAGCAATGGGAAAAGAAATTGCAGAAACACCTGAAGAAAGATATAAAACAATTTTAGAAGGAATAAAATATCTTGAAGAAAATGGAATATCAAGAGATAGAGTTTACGCAGACCCTTTAATAATGTCACTTGGCGCAAAAGCAGATCCTAAAGTGGCTTTAAATACTATAGAGATGTTATCAAATCAAAATATAAAAACAGTTGCAGGACTTTCAAATTTAAGTTTCGGACTTCCTGAACGTTCTTTAATAAATGGAGCATATTTATCTCAAGCGGTTGGCTTCGGATTAAAAGCTGCTATAATGAATACGGGAGACACTTTTGTTATGGGAAGTTTGAAAGGAAGCCTTATAATTAATGACGTAGATTATATTGAAGAAAAAAAATCTTACGATAATATATTTATTGAAAGTATGCTTGAAGGAAATTCAGAAAAATTAATAAATTTAATTGAAGAAACGTTAAAAGAAAAATCGCCATTAGAAATAAGTCAAAACATATTAGGAAAAGCTTTAGAAGAAATTGGAATTATGTATTCTAAAGGTGAGTTATATTTACCACATTTACTGTTAGCGGCAGAAACTTCTAAACCAGCTTTTGATTATTTAAATGGAATGCTGACAGAAAAAAAGACATATAAAGGAAAAGTTATACTGGCAACTGTTGAAGGAGATATACATGATATAGGGAAAAAAATTATAGGAACAGTTTTAAAAAGCGGCGGATATGATGTTGTAGATATTGGAAAAGATGTGAAATCAGATATGATAATCGAAAAAGTTATTGAAGAAAATCCAGATATATTAGGTCTCTCTGCTATGATGACTACAACTATTGAAAAAGTTGAAGAAGTATCGAAACTCTTAAAAGAAAAAGAGATAAAAAAAATACTTATAGCAGGCGGAGCATCAATGAATAAAAAAATAGCTGAAAAATTTGGTTGTGATGGATATGCACAAAATGCCTCTCAAGTAGTTGAGTTATGTGATAAGCTTATAAAAGCATTTGAGTAGGAAAAAGGAAATTAACAATTTTGACGTTTTTTTGATGGTTACTATGTTATTTTACGCCTTAAAAAAATAGAAAGGAGTTTTTATGAATAACTTTCTAAAAAATTTTGCAAATCAGCTTATTGTTATATTCACTATAATAAAGTGGGTTATTTTATCTTCTTTTTCAGGGGGGGCTACGGGAATAGCAATAGTTTTATTCTTAACTTTATTGCAAAAGGGAGAAACGAAGCTTTTTGAATTTCAATATTATTACTTTTTCTTACCGATAGCATTGTTTTTAAGTATTTTAATTATACGAAAATTTTCTCCTCAATCTGAAGGTCAAGGAACAGAAAAAGTAATAGAAGCTATTAGAAAAAATAATGGAAAAATAGATCTCAAAGTTTTTCCGATTAAATTGTTAGCAACTCTTATGACTATCTTATTTGGGGGATCTGCTGGGAAAGTTGGGCCTTCCGCACAATTAGGAGCATCTTTTTCATTGTTGATAGCCAAGTTTATCAAATTTAATGATGAAGATAGAAAAAGATTTTTATTGTGTGGGATAAGTGCAGGTTTTGCAGGAGTTTTAGGAACACCTTTAGCGGGGGCGTTTTTTGCTTCAGAATTGATCTATATAGGAAAACTTTCATATAAAAATTTTTTGCCCTCTTTAATTTCAGCTTATACAAGTTTTTTAGTTACGAGTCATTTTGGAATAAATTTTATTTTTCATCCAATTAACAATGAAATAGAATTTTCTATTATATTTATTTTAAAAATGTTTTTATTCGGTTTTTTTATAGGTTTTGTAGCGATTTTATTTATATTGATATATAAAAAATTAAAAAAATTATTTGAAAATCTTAAAATTTATCCTCCTTTAAAAGGATTAATTGGAGGAATAATAATTGTAATTTTTGTTTTAATATTTGATGGAAGAAGATATTTAGGAATAGGAGATAATGTTGTTATGGCGAGTCTTTTAGGAGAAGAGTTGCCCAAAATATCATTTTTAAAAAAAATATTTACTACATCTATGACCCTGTCTTCTGGGGGAAGTGGTGGAATAGTTAGTCCTATTCTTTTTATAGGAGCATCGGCTGGAAATTTATGGGCACAGATTTTTAACGAAAGTATCACTCTATATTCGGCTATTGGAATTACAGCATTTTTATCAGCTTGTACGAATGCTCCTTTAGCTGCTATAATACTAACAATAGAGTTGTTTGGACTACATGCCGGTACTTATGGAGCTGTTGCTGTTATAATAAGTTATTTGGTTGTTGGCCACTTAAGTATTTATCAAATAGAAATTGTTGAAAAGAATAAGGTATATTTTGCGGATGAAAAAATTCAAGATTCGATTTATTCTTTTCTAGAAAAGTTTTTTAAGAAGAAATAATTTTTTGAAATTCGGAGGAAAAAATGAGAAATAAAAAATTATATGAAAATATTTCAGAACTAATAGAATCAATGATTTTAGAAAGCTCTTATAAAATAGGTGATAAAATACCTGGTGATTACGATTTGATGAAAAAATTTAACGTCAGTCGTGAAACAGTCAGAAGAGCTGTGAATCTACTCGTTGAAAACGATATGCTTGTTAGAAATGTAGGAAAAGGGACATTCGTAAAAAGAACTAAAAAAACGAATTTCATTGAAGAAAAAATCAGTTTTGATTCAGAATTAAAAAAATTGGGATATTCTTCAAAAACAAAAATTATTTTTTTTGAAAAACAAAAAAATAATTTGGATATTTTTAAATCAGAATACGTTTATAAAATACATCGTTTAAGATATGCAAATGAAATTCCATTTGCTTTTGAAGAATCTTTTATTCCAATGGATATCGTAGGAAATATAAATAAAGATGACATAAAAGAATCAATGCATAAATTTCTTTCAAAAGAAAAAAATATTGTTTATAAAAAGATGCATCAAGAAATAAAACCTGTTATAATTGATGGAGAAATATCAAAATATTTAAAAGTGCAAAAAGTTCCAGGATTAGAACTTTCTCGTTTAATAATGACAGAAGAAAATATCCCTTTTATATTTTTAAAGTTTATATTTAGAGGAGATATTTATGTATTTAAAAATGAAATAATTTTTTAGTTAGGCAGTCCCAACTTTTCCAACTTTAAAAAGGGGGTAAAAAAATGGCAATTAATTATTATGAAGTTCAGCAAAAAAATATCAAAAAAACTTTTATGCTATCCTTTTTTATGCTTTTAATAATAGGAATTGCAGGAGTGATTCTTGATTATGCTTTAGGTACAGTGTTTATTGTGACAGGGATTTTGTTGGCTATAACAGCAATTCAAATTTTAATTTCATTAAAAAGTGGATCTTCAATCGTTCTTAAATCTGTAGGAGCAAAAAAAGTTGAAGAGAACACAGAAATTTTTGAAGAAAAACAACTTTTAAATATTGTAGAAGAAATGTCGATTTCTTCAGGTATTACGATGCCTGAAGTGTATGTTATGCAAGATTCTTCTATAAATGCTTTTGCTACGGGAACAAAGAAAGATAAATCTTATGTATGTGTAACAACAGGTCTTCTTGAAAAATTAAATAGAGACGAAACTACAGGAGTAATTGCTCATGAACTTGCACATATAAAAAATAGAGATGTTTTATTGATGACAATGGTTAGTGCACTTGTAGGAGGAGTATTGCTTCTTGCGATGTTGAGTTTTAGAGTTGCATTAAGTTTAGGAAGAGCTTCATTTTATACAGGAGCAGGTAGAAGAAGAAGTAGTAAGAATTCTAAAGGAGAAGGCGGAATATTTGCGGTTATTGCGGGTATGTTTGTGGTAGCAGCTGTAATGTTCGTTATAGGTCAAGTAAGCAGACTTATGACTTTTGCTATATCAAGAAAAAGAGAATATCTTGCAGATGCAACAGCAGTTGAATTAACAAGAGATCCACAAATGCTTTCAAACGCCTTGAGGAAAATTCATGACAATGCATATGCTACGAAAAATTCTAATGGTGCAATTGCACATTTGTTTATTTCAGAACCTAAAAAAATAAAACTTGCTGAAAAAAAGAATTTAATAGCGAATCTATTCAGTACACATCCACCATTATTAGATAGAATAGCTTTAATTGAATCAAAAAATAAAAAAGATTTAATAAACGAGTTATCTCAAAAATAAAAAGTGAGGTGAAAGTATGGTATTCGGTATAGTTCTTATTGTTTTGGTTTTGTTGCTTGTTTTATGGATTATAGGTGCTTACAACGGTTTAATGAAATTAAAAAAACTTGTTGAAAATGCTTGGGCTCAAATTGATGTACAACTGCACAGAAGACATGATTTAATTCCTAATCTTGTAAATTCTGTAAAAGGTTATATGAAATTTGAGCAGGAAACATTAGAAAAAGTTATAGAAGCCCGTTCGAAAGCAGTTAATCCGGGTTCTAACAATGTAAAAGATATTGCAGATGCTGAAAATCAATTGACAGGTGCTTTATCAAAATTACTCGTTGTAGTTGAAAAGTATCCTGATTTAAAAGCTAATCAAAATGTGAGAGATTTGATGGAGCAACTTACAACAACAGAAAATAAAATAGCATATTCAAGACAATTTTATAATGATTCAACGACAAAATATAACACAAAACTTTCTTTGTTTCCGACAAATATAATAGCAGGAATGTTTAAATTTACTGAAAGAGCTCTTTTTGAAGCTCCTGAAGAAGCAAAAAAAGTTCCAACAGTTAATCTAGAATTTTAAAAATAATTCTCCTCATTAACGAGGAGAATTGTTTTTTTACTTTTTTGTAATATGAAAATAATATAATGGGAGTATAATTTTATTAGAAGTAAAAAGAAGGTGATGATATGAGAATAAATAATTATTCTGATTTTTCACTTTATTCTACATTGTTTAACAGTTTAAATAAAACTAGTAGTACATCATCAAGTAATCCTTTGTCATTTTATCCATTGTTCAATCAGAATTCTGGAGTAAGCAAGGATTATTTTTTTTATGATAAAAATTTTAACCCATCAGATGTTTTGAAATCAGCTTCGGATTTTCAAGATTCTGCGAATAAACTTTTAGAATCAAGTGAAAGCTTTTTGTTTTATTCGAAAGAAAATGTTTTTGAAGAAACTGTTGTTGAAACATCAGTAAATTGGGCAAATGTATCGAAAAACAAAAGTAACACACCGGGGGCTTTTAATGTAGAAGTTTCGCAATTGGCTTCATCGCAAGTGAATGAAGGGAAGTTTTTAAGTAAAAGTGATTTAGATTTTGAAACCGGGTATCAAAGCTTCAATTTAAGCACAGGCGGAAAGAACATAGAAATAAGCATGAATGTTTCGGTGTTAGATACGAACGAAGATGTTTTTAATAGGATAGCGAATGAAATTAACAGAAAAAGTATTGATGTAACAGCTAATGTATTAAATGGTAAGAACGGTGAAATTTCAATTGAAGTTGTATCAAATGAAACAGGAAAAGATGCCGCTTTTAGTATTAGTGATATTGGAAGCGGAAGTATTGTAGAAAAATCTGGAATTGGAAATGTTTCAAGAGAAGCGGGAAATTCTATTTATAATGTAAGTGGAGTTTCAAGAGAAAGCAGTTCGAACGAATTAATAATAAACAATGATTTGAGTGTAAATGTAAATGATGTTGGAAAGTTTGATGTATCAGTTTCAAGGGATTCACGGACTGTTGTTTCTAACATAGAGTCGTTTATTAGTGATTTGAATTCTTTTTTGAAATCTTTTGATAAAAACAGTAGTTCCTTATCAGGTTTAACAGATAGTTTTGTTTCAAATATTATGCAATCTTCAAATGTTTTAAATGCAATAGGAATTGAGTTTAAAGATGGGAATTTTAATGTTACCGACAAGTTTTACGAATTAGCAAGAGATTCAGATGGAATAGATTCAAAGATCAAACCTGTGCTTGAAAGTTTTGTGCAAGATGTTAGTATTAATGCAGCAAGTGTTTCACAAGTATCTGTTTTATCGTTAACCGACCTCGGTGCAAATAGTATGACGAATTATAATTTTTTGGGAACTCAGCAATCAAGTTTTAATCTGATGGGTTTGATGAATCAAAGTAGTTACATGGATATTCTTTTTGGATCTTTATTTAACAATTATGCATAAAAAGAGTCCGGCTGTTACAGGCCGGACTTTTCTATATA
>CAYZNB010000142.1:0-7523 GCA_964478535.1 uncultured Thermotogaceae bacterium | reverse complement strand
CAAATGGAAGAAGTAGCTTTATTCAAGCAATCTATATTACGACTTCATGTCGCACTCCACAAAAATTTACAGGGAACCTATTTTCTTGACTAAATAAAAATATTTTGATTGAAGCTAAAGGTTTTGGTATGTTATAATTAAGGTATATGAACTAGAATGTAAAAAAATATATGAATTAGGAGAAATGATAATATGATAGATTATGGAAGTATAAAATTTTTATTATATTTCATGTTGAGTGTAAATGCATATCTTTTTGTACACTTAACTATAAAAACATACGTGTATAAAAAAATAGAGGAAAAAATAAAATATTATGAAGATTATATATTAGAAAATTTTGAAAATGAAAATTCCAATATGACTATAAAAAGTAGAATTTTTAGAAATTCTCTTGTAAATGTATTTAAGAGAGTAACTTTTACTTTTGAACAAAGAAAAATTTTGAGGAATATAATCCATAAAAATAAAATTGATGAATATTATATAAAAAAGCTAAAATCTAAAAGCAAATTAAAAAGAAGAGAAGCAACACAATTTTTGGCTTTCATAGATGAATCCTTAGTTAGAAAAGAGATTCAAGCAGCTTTTGAAAAAGAAAAAGATTACAACGTAAAAATGTATATTTGCTATGCGATAACAACTCAAAAAATGGTTGAAATGATCCCTTTGATGATAAAAAGCCTTGAAAAAGCCCCAGAATCTTATCAAAAAAGAGTAAGAAGTCTTCTAATAAGTTATAAAGACGGATTATATAATTATATTTTAAAATATACATCTTCAGATGATGATAATATAAAAAAACTGATTATAGAATATTCAGAATTGTACCCTTATGATATACTAAAAGATTATTTATTAGTTTTAATAGATAATGAGGATAATTTAGAAATAAAAAGAATGGCAGTAAAAAGTCTTGCAAAATTTTATTACGAAGAATTGTATGAGAATATATTTTTAGAAAATGAGGATGTTGAAATAAAAAAAATGGCTATAGAAGCTTTATCACAAACTCCTGTGAAAGAAAATATTTTAAGAATTTCAAAATATATTGCAGAAGAATCTACTTATGATGTATCGATATACGCAATTTCAAGAATTTTAAGAAATGTTCCAAAATTAATTCCATATGTTGTAGAGCTTTTTGAAAATGAAAGTAATGAAATAATAAAAGAAGGATATGCTAAAATTCTTTCTATAAGAATAGAATACTTCATGTATAAATTAAGTACAAATGAAAAAGAAATAGTAAAAGATCTTCTTGTAAAAATACTTGTTGTAGGTAAAACAAGCGAACTTATAAGTTTTTTAAATAAAAATAACATAGAAGAAATCGAGAAACAAATTATACCCGTGTTAAAAAGAGCAAGTAGAGAAAATGAAAATGTAAAAAAACAATTTTCTCAATATTTAAGAGAGGATTTATTAAAAAAAATAAATTTGAAGAAAATTGAACCTGAAGAACTTCCACGGTTTGAATCAAGCGAATTTAGTAAAATGATGTTTCAGGGAATTATTTTGGCAATCTCAATATTATTTATACCATTTTTTTTCTTCCGCGAATATGGAATTACAGTACAATACTTTGGTTTTACGCATATGATAAGAAATTATATTGTCTTTTTTAATTATTTTTTTGCATATTACTTTATTTTTGTTAACTCATTTTATTTAATATTATTATTTTTTTCCGGAATACAAAAATACCGACAAGAAACTTTATGGAAGATGAAAGATTATGATTTTTTATATAAAGATAAATTTTTACCTACTGTATCAATAATAGCTCCTGCATTCAATGAAGAAAGTAATATAATAGAAAGCGTAAATTCGCTATTAAACTTAAATTATCCTGACTATGAATTGATTGTAGTTAATGATGGTTCGAAAGATAAGACCTTAGAAAAATTAATTAAATATTTTTTTCTTGAAAAAGTTGATTATATTATTGGAAAAGAACTAAAAACAAGACCTATAAGAGGAGTTTATGTAAATCCAAATATACCCAATTTAATTATTATAGATAAAGAAAATGGAGGTAAAGCGGATTCTTTAAATGTTGGAATAAACATGTCAAAGAAAGAATATGTGTGTGGAATAGACGCAGATTCTATTCTTGAAAAAGATGCGTTATTAAAACTTGCAGCACTTTCTTTAGATACTTCTAAAATGACAGTTGCAATGGGGGGGAATATAATTCCTGTTAACGGATGTAAAGTAAAAAAAGGTACTTTTGAAGCAATAAATATTCCCGATAATATTTTTGCAAGATTTCAAATTATTGAATATATGAGATCTTTTTTAGGAGGAAGACTTGGTTGGTCTTATTTAAACAGTCTTTTAATAATTTCTGGAGCTTTTGGTCTATTTAACCGAGAAATAATAATAAAATCAGGAGGTTATCTTACAGAAAGTGAAAAATATCAAAAAAATACTGTGGGTGAAGATATGGAATTAGTTGTAAGAGTATCTTCGGAATTAAGAAAAAATAAAATTCCTCATAAAATAGAGTATAGTTACAATGCAAATTGTTGGACTGAAGTACCTGAAAAATTAAAAATACTTTACAGACAAAGAGATAGATGGCAGAGAGGGTTAATAGATATATTAAATTTTCATAGAAAAAAAATACTTAATCCAAGATATGGGAATATGGGTTTAATAGGATTACCTTATTTTTTAATCATGGAAATTTTTGGTCCGCTGTTAGAATTCCAAGGTTATATAGCTCTCTTTTTTGCGGTTATTTTTGGACTTGTGAATGTGCCAATTGTAACACTACTTTTTACAGCATCTATTTTGTTTGGAATGTCGGTTTCTTTAGTTGCACTAATAATAGCAGAAGATGAAGTTAACTATTTTAGTTTTAAAGAAACGATGATTTTAATTATTTATGCAATGTTAGATGTTTTTGGATTCCGACAATTTATAAGTTTTATAAGATTCAGCGGTTTTTTCACATCTATGAAATCAAATCAAGGCTGGGGTAAAATGGAGAGAAAAGGTTTTAAAAAGGAAGATTAAAATTATATGAAACGCCAAAACCCACATAAAAATTATGTAGAAAATCATAAAAATTTTCTAAAGAAGTATTTTTTTGAAAATTATATTTTGCAGCAATTTTTATTTCGAAATCATTTACTTTAATGTTTAAGTCTGATAAAACTGTAGAAATAGTTTCAAAATCACCATATATTTTTAAGTTTATTGATTCATCATAATTTAACCCTATCATATAATTATAATCAAATGTTTCTTTTATTAAACTAACAGAAGGCTTAATTTCAAACAAAAAATTAGACACATTAAAATAAACAGATGTTGAAAATTCATGTAGCATTCTATCAAAAAAAATTAATGTAGACAATTCGTTATTTTTAAATAAAACATTTTTATAATTAAGTTGAAAGTTACTAAAGTTTTGAGATAATTGAAAAACATAATTTTGTATAGAACCAGTAGCAAGATGTAAAGACAAACCGTTTTTAAAATAGATAAAAGAGCCCAAAAAATATCTGTCGGGCTCGTAATTTTTTAATGAAATATCTAAATTTAATCCTGCAGAAAGGCCTTCAATATTTTTATAACCTAAGTTTAAAGATAAATCGGAAATTAAAAAACTTTCATCATCAAATATGTTGGCATAAAGATTAGTAAAATAAAATCCAGATAATGAAAATTCTTTAAATTTTTCGTACATGTTAATAAAATACAGTATATCCTCATCAAGATTATAACCTAAATTTTGAATTTCTTTATATGTTTTATAAGCATTTTCAAGATCTTCCGACCACTGATAAATTTTAGCTGTATTAATTTTTATATCAATATCAAAACTAGGGAATTTATTTAAAGTATTCAAAGCTTTATCATATTTTTTTTGCCATGCATAAATATCAGATAAAGCAATAACAAGTTCTTTTGATTTATAATAAATCATAAGGTTTTCTAAAATTTCTTCTGCTTTTGAATAATTACCTGTTCGAGAATTTTCAAGGGCTATTGCAAAAGCTTCATCGTATCCAGAATAAAAGTTCATAAATGTTTCATACCATCGAATTAGATCGTTTATTTCTTTATTTGGGTTATAATTTTTTGTTTTTAAATAAGAATAATATTCATATGCTTTGTCATAATTTTTAGTTGTATAATATGCATTTGCTAACTTCAATAAAACTTCGATGTCATCTTCTTGATAATATTCTAAAACAGCAATCGCAAAAAAATAATTATTTTGATTTATAAATAAATCCGCATAAGCAATTATAAACTCTTTGTTATTAGAATAATAAGGCATCAAAACATTATATATTTTTTCTGCATCAATGTACATTTTTTTTGAAGTCAAATCCGCAGCTTTTTTTAAAGCCCCTTCAAAATTATCGTAAGGTTTAACGTTTGTTTCATACCAATTCATAAATTCTTTTATAGACTCTTCAATAAAAATTTCTCTTGTTTTTAATAAATAATAATGTTCATAAGCTTTGTCAAAATTTTCTTTCCAAAAGTATATTTTGGCTAATTGCTCTATTATTTCTAGATCACTTTGGTCTTCAAATAAAATTACAACTTCTAAAGCTTTGTTATAAAAACCTTGCCAGGCTAGCATGTTCGAATAAGCAATTATAAGTTCTTTGGTTCTAAATTCTTCTAAAAGTTCTAAAAACAACTTTTCGGCTTCATCGTAAATTCCTATTCTTGAAAATGCTAAAGCTTCTAAAAGTTTTTCATCATAATTTTGACCGGGAACAAAATCATCGCTTTCGTAAGCTACTATAAAATCAATTATATTTTCCTCAAGGGGATAATTCATACTTAATAAAAACTTATAAATACTGTATGCAGTATCAAAGTCTTCCTTCCAAAAATAAACTTTAGCTATAGCAGATCTTATGTCGTTATCATTTTCATCAAAATCTTTCAATAATTTTATCGCTTCATCATATCTGGCTTGCCAGCCAAGAAGATTAGAATATGATATAATAATATCCTTAGTTTTATATCGAGGAATCAAATCCTTATAAATTTTTTCAGCCTCATCAAATTTTCCTTCCCATGATAACTCTAAAGCTCTCTTATAAATTTCCTCGTAAAAAAAAGAAAACAAAGAAATGGTTGTAAATAAGAGTATAAAAATTACTGTTATCTTTTTATTCACCTTTAATCACCTCTTAGCAACATATTTTTTGTCATAATCAATTAAAATGTAAACAACTTTTCATAAAATTTTATTATTCTTTATTTATTAAATAATATTCCCAAAAATAATCAGCATGATTTGTTAAAGTGTTTTTGGGAGCATAATAATAAACTATTTCATCTTTATAAATAGTTTCTTCTGATTCATCGTTCTTTATAATTACAGTATCTTCTAAAATTCTGTAATAATATATATCATAATAATAATTCACATCTTTTCTAAAATTGAGAAAACTTTTAGGAAGAAATTCTATATTATTAACGGTTTTAATAAAATAAAAAAAGTTATCTCTTTCAATTATTATACCTCTATTTTGAGAAATCGCTACAGAGATTTTAGGATATTGAGAATAATATTTTAAAATGCTGTTGATTCTATTATCGTTCAAATAAGGCATAAAACTATCATTGCGTTTATAAAAATCGCCATCAATTATATAAAGCATAGGAATAAGACCGTCTACTATTTCAAAAAGAGAAAATATGTCGTACCCTCTTTTTATATTTTCTAAATCGCTATCAATCAGCGAAGCAAAAGCTTTAAGCTCTTTATCCTGTGGCATTTGTTCTCTTAACATTTGCAAGAATTCAACATATTTTTTATTATTAAAAAAATTGCCATCTAAATTTATCCATTCTAAATCAATTATAATCCCATCATAAATTATATTTAAAGATTCCAGTATTTCTAAATTTTCTTTGATCAGGTTATGGCGATCTTCATAAAGGTTAAGAAATTGATCTCCGCCAAAACTATCAAAAATCCATAAATAAAATTTTACATTCAAATCATTCAAATATTTTGAAAACAAATATAAATTTTCTTTGCTTTTTCTATAGAAGAAGAAGCTACCTCTTTCAAAAGGGTAACGACTTCCGAGATGAAGAACAACAGCATCATAATCTTTTGAAATATTTAAAGCAAGTTCTTCAATTTTATCAGGAGAACTATCTCTGAAAGTTCTTAAAATAAACAAATCATCACCAATTATAATGCCTCTTGAAAAAAATATTGAGGTTAAAAATAAGAAAAAGATCAAAAAATATTTTTTCATAAAATCATCACCTCGTTTTAAATTTCTTATAATAAATTATATCATAAAAAGTAATGATTTAACGATTCATTTAAATAATTACTTTTTTCACTCGACATAAAATTCAAAATATAGTAAAATTGTTTGGTCGCAAATTTACAATTAAAGAGGTGAAAAATATGAGAAAATACGAATGTGAAAATGACTATTGGAAAATAAGAGAATTTTTAAGGGAAATTTTTTTAAAAAACGATAGAAACGCATACAGTTGGCAAACAGCAAGACTTGACTATTGGAGATGGCATGTAGTTGGGAATTGTCAAGAAGGCACAGACTTTTCTGAAAATATATTTATTTGGGAAAATGATTCTAAAGAAATAATAGCAGTTTTAAATCCTGAAAACAAAGGCGAATCATTCATTCAAATTGATCCGGATTATAAAACTTATGAACTTGAAAAAGAAATGATTTTAATTGCTGAAAAACACCTTAAAACTGAAAGAAATAACTTGGGAGTATGGGCTCACTCTGACGATGATTTGAGAAATAATATTTTAATTGAATTAGGGTTCGAAAAGACTGATTGGATTGAAAGTCAAAGGAAAATAGATTTTTGCAAGAATGAAATACCTGTTATAAAAATTCCTGAAGAATATAAAATACGTTCAATGAAAGATGAAACGGATTTGCCGAAAAGAGGATGGGCTTCTTGGCTTGCATTTCATTCTGATGAACCTGTTGAAAATTATCAGAATGATGAGGGCGAATGGTACAAAAAGATTATAAAAACACCCATGTATAGAAGAGATTTGGATATAGTTGCTGAATCAAAAAATGGAGAAATAGTAGCTTTCTGTACCGTATGGTTTGACGATGTTACAAGAACCGGATATTTTGAACCTATTGGAGTTATGCCTGAACATCAGAAAAAAAGTTTAGGTAAAGCGGTTATGGCATATGCTATGCAAAGTTTAAAAGATGTAGGAGGAATTGTAGCAACCGTTGCGGGTTTTTCTGAAGAAGCAAATAAACTTTATTCTTACATGATGCCAGAAAAAGAAAAAGAAATGTATTTGTGGATAAAAGAGGTTAAATAAAAGCTTTATAAGCAGAAAGTTTAAAGTTTTTAATTTTAAACTCATTTTTATATTTGCTGTCTTTCACCTTTCGTTTTTAAATGTAGTGTAACAGCCACGCTGAACTATGCACGGCGTTACAGCACAGGCAAAAACATTCATCTTTTGCGTTAAACAATGGTTAAACGATTGTTCAACTATCGTTCCCAAAAAT
>CAYZNB010000141.1:0-7660 GCA_964478535.1 uncultured Thermotogaceae bacterium | reverse complement strand
GAAAAAAATGAAATGCTTCAAAGAATTTATGCCACAGCATTTTCAAAAAAAGAAGACCTTGAAAATTATCTTCATATGATAGAAGAAGCAAAAAGAAGAGATCATAGAAAAGTAGGACCACAACTTGATCTATTTATGATAAATACAGACGTTGCAGCAGGGATGCCAATATTTTTACCTAACGGCAAAAGCATGCTCAATAAAATGTACGAACTCTCAAGAGAAATACACGCAAAATATTGTTATACAGAAATAGAAACCCCACAAGTACTCGATGTAAAACTTTGGCATCAATCAGGACATTGGGACCATTATAAAGATAATATGTATTTTATAGAAAGAGACGATATAAGCATGGCAGTTAAACCGATGAACTGCCCCGGTCACATTCTTGCATATAAAAGAGATGTTGTGAGTTACAGAGACCTTCCTATAAGATTATTTGAATTTGGAAAAGTTCATAGACACGAAAGAAGTGGTGTTTTACATGGATTATTTAGAGTAAGAGTATTCACACAAGATGATGCACACATCTTTTGTACTCAAGAACAAGTAGAAAAAGAAATAATAAATGTAATGAATTTAATTAACGATATATACAGTGTTTTTGGTTTTAAACTTGAAGCGAGATTAAGTACAATGCCTGAAGATCATATGGGAGATATAAAAACATGGGAAATCGCTGAAAATTCATTAAAAAAAGCTCTTGAAGGTTCTAATACTAATTATATAATAAACGAAGGAGACGGGGCATTTTACGGCCCTAAGATAGACTTCTACATAACAGATTCGTTAGGAAAAAAATGGCAATGTCCGACAATACAACTAGACTTTCAAATGCCAGAAAGATTTGACATAAATTATGTTGGAGAAACAAATGAATTATTAAGACCAGTTATGATACACAGAGCAGTTTTTGGCTCAGTAGAAAGATTCTTTGGAATACTTATAGAACATTTTGCAGGAAATTTTCCAACATGGCTCTCTCCAACACAAGTATCAATCGTACCAGTTGCTGACAGATTTAATGAAAAAGCATTTGAATTAGCAAATATACTTGAAAAAAATGGAGTTAAAGTACACACAAACACTTCAAAAGCTACAGTTGGATATAAAATAAGAGAAGAACAAATGAAAAAAGTGCCGTATATGATAGTCTTTGGAGAAAAAGAAGAAGAAAGTGGACTAATAAATATAAGAACAAGAAATGGCAACACAATAAATGAAGTTAATGTAGAAGAATTTGTAAAAAATATAGTAGAAGAAATTAAAAATAGAAGTTTAGATTTAAGTTATTAAATAAAAAAAACAAATAAAATAACAAAAAAAGAGCTTTAAGCTCTTTTTTGTTATTTTATTAAGTAAAAAAATGCTATAATTAAATCAGATCAGACATAAAATGAAAAGAATAATGTAAAAATTGTGGTAAAATAAACATATACAAAAATTTAAAAAAATAATATTTAACTAATCGAAGAGGTGAAAAAATTGACTGAAAACAAGTTAAAAATATTTGAAAATATACAAAATAAATTTAAAAATAGAGAAAATCATATTAGGAAAATAGTTTTATGGATTGATGAAGATAAAGATTTCAAAAATATTTTTGATGAAATAAACATAGAAAACACAAAAAAAATTGAACTAAATCAAAACAACCAATTTTATGTAAAATACATATTATTTCACGAAGATGCAAAATCAGATTATTTAGTTTATGCCGATTACAAAGTAGAAAACGATGATTTTGTAATTGACATATGCTTCCACTCGGAACTATTTAGGGCAGATATGCCCTCATTGATTCTTTTAGAATTAAAAACACAAAATACGCCCGAAAACAATAATTATGAAATAATAAAAAGCAAAATGAAATTTTTTAAAACTAAAAAATCTGAAATATTAAAAAATTATGATATAGATTATTCATTAAAAAACAATCTATATCATGGAATCCTATACGCTATAATCGATTTAAAAACACCTGACTTTGAACAATTTATTATAAAACTTTTAAGTAATGGATTGGAAGAAACTAACGAACACTATAAAAAAATTTTATATTACCTTGAAAAAGAAGAATTTTGGCAAATCATAGAAAATTATTTCGGATATACCGGAGAAAAAACATTAATAAAATTTACCTCATTTCTTTTTATTACATCACTATCATTTTCAATAGATAAAAATAAATTATCTAAATACGATGAATACATCTCTAAAAATAACACAAGCAATATATTAGTATTTTTAGATCATTGGAAAAGCAGAAAAGACATAACAAGCTTTCAAAACATATCTAAATCAGTTGAAGAATATCTTGAATTAAACGATACCTTTCAAAATTATGATATTGAAATAATTAAAGAAACAGATTTATTTGAAATCTGTGATAAATTAATAATAAAAAAAATAATTTCGTTATTAAACTCAAACATAAACAAATACGATTACTTTAAAAATATTATAAATTTGAGAAGAACATCAGCATGGAATGATAACTTTTTTAGCTTCTACAAAAGTTTATATTATTATATTGAAATGCTTGAATTTAAAGAAAAACATTCAAATGAATTTAATTTTAACTCTTTTGAAGACGGATTTAAAAAATATGAAACTATATATTATAAAATGGACTTTTATTATAGGAAATTTTATTATTATTACGATAAAAAAAGAAATTCAGACCTATTAAAACTTTTAAGTGATAACGTTGAGAACATATATACTCAATGGTATATACCGACACTCGATAACGCTTGGGTAGAAAAATTAAACGAAGAAATAAACGATATAAACAAAATAAAAATAAATCCTCAATGGACTTTTTTTAACAACATAGAACTTTCAAAAGTAAAAACAGTAGTAATAATTTCTGATGCATTAAGATATGAAATAGCAAAAGAATTTCAAGAAAAACTGAATAAAGAAACACGAAGCAGCACGGAATTAAAAACAAGATTAGGAATAATGCCTTCAATTACAAAATTAGGAATGACCGCATTACTCCCACATAACAATAAAATAATAATAAACGATGATTTTAAAGTTATGATAAATGAAATATACACTGACGACATAGAGAAACGAAACAATATCTTAAAAAAATCAAACGAAACAAACATAGCTTTAAAATATGAAGAATTTATGCAAAAAACAACAGAAGAAAAACAAGAAATAAAAAAAGAAAACGATTTAATCTATATATACCATAACAAAATCGACTCTACAGGAGATACACCATCATCTGAAGACAACGTTTTTAATTCAGCAGAAGAAACTATAAACGACCTCTTTAACATAGCGAAATCCTTATTAAACATAGGAATTACAAACATCTATTTTACAACTGACCATGGATTTTTATACCAACGCTCAAACATAAACAGTTATGACACAATGCAAAAATATAAAATCGATGCAATTTGTTATAAAAGAAGATACATAATAACTAAAGAAAATAAAGATTTAGAAGGATTAATAAAATTAAACCTTGATTATATAAACAACGAAAAATATTATGCTTACTTTCCTAAAGGAAACATAAGATTTAAAACTCAAGGATACGGAGAAAAATTTGTTCATGGTGGAATCAGCCTACAAGAAATAGTGATACCAGAATTACTATTTAAACCAATCAAAAGCACATCAAAATATTCGGAGTCATATGAAGTAAAAAATGTAGACTTATTATTAATAGGAGAAAACCGAAGAATAACAAACACTTATTTTTCATTAGAATTTTATCAAAATAAACCCATAGGAGAAAAATACATATCTGCCGATTTTGAAATAATGATGATAGACGAAAAAAATAAAGAAATATCAAACATAATAACAATAGTTGCAAACAGTAACGAAGAAGAAAATAAAAAAAGAACATATAAAGTACAATTCACATTAAAAAACAACACATACACAAAAAATAAAAATTATTATTTAATAATTAAAAATAAAACTAAAAAAATAATATCGCACAAAGAGAAATTTATAATAGACATACTATTTGATAACGATTTTGGATTTTAAATAGGAGGAAAAAAGATGAATGAACTTGATTTAGACAACAAACTAAAAAAACATTTTAGCGGAAGAATCGTAAGAAAAGACATTACAAAATCGATAAAAGAAGGAATGAACGTACCCATTTATGTTTTGGAATATTTATTAGGCTCTTATTGTACAAGCGATGATGAAAACGACATACAACAAGGAATAAAAAAAGTTAAATCAATACTATCAGATAACTTTGTAAGACCAGACGAATCTGAAAAAATAAAATCTAAAATAAAAGAAAAAGGCATATATAAAATAATAGACAAAATATCAGTTAAACTAAACGAAAAAAGAAACCTCTACATAGCCGAATTCTCTAATCTTGGAATAAAAGATGTAATTATAGAAAACACATACATACACAACTATGAAAAACTGTTAGGCGGGGGAATATGGAGCATAATAGACATAGAATATTTTTTTCAAGAAAACTCAAAAGAAAGTCCGTTTATAATAGCAAACTTAAAACCAATTCAAATACCTAATGTAGACATAAACGAAATAAAAGAAAACAGAAAACACTTTACAAAAGAAGAATGGTTAGACATATTAATAAGATCAACAGGAATAGAACCAACACAATTAGAAGAAAATCAAAAATGGCATTTTTTATTAAGATTAGTACCACTGATTGAAAATAACTATAACCTTTGTGAGTTAGGACCACGAGGAACCGGAAAATCACACATTTATAAAGAAATATCGCCCAACAGCATATTAGTATCTGGTGGACAAACAACAGTAGCTAATTTATTCTATAATATGGCAAATAAACAAATAGGACTCGTGGGACTATGGGATACAGTAGCATTTGATGAAGTAGCAGGAATAAAATTTAAAGATAAAGACGGAATACAAATAATGAAAGACTTCATGGCATCGGGATCTTTCGCAAGAGGAAAAGAACAAAAACAAGCAGATGCATCTATGGTATTTGTTGGAAACATAAACCAAAGCGTAGAAAATTTAGTAAAAACATCGCACTTATTCTCACCATTCCCAGAAGAAATATCAAACGACTCTGCATTTTTTGATAGAATACATTATTATTTGCCAGGGTGGGAAATCCCAAAAATGAGACCAGAATTAATAACGAATAAATATGGATTTATAGTCGACTATTTAGCCGAATTTTTAAAAGAAATGAGAAAAACATCGTATTCTGACGCATTTGAAACATACTTTAAATTAGGAAATAATCTAAACCAAAGAGACGTAATAGCAGTAAGAAAAACAATTTCAGGAATAGTAAAATTACTTTATCCTGATGGAAATTACGATAAAGAAAACATCGAAGAAATATTAAAATATGCATTGATAGGAAGAAGAAGAGTAAAAGAACAATTAAAAAAAATAGGTGGAATGGAATTTTACGATATACACTTTTCTTACATACACAAAGACACCCTAAACGAAGAATATATATCATTACCAGAAACAGGCGGAGGGAAATTAATCCCTGAAGGACAAGGAAAACCAGGAGACGTTTATGTAGTTGGAAAAAATGAATCAGGAATGTTAGGAGTATATAAATTAGAAAACCAAGAAGTAGTTGGAAACGGAAAATTTGAAAAAAAAGGAGTAGGAACATCATCAAAAACTAAAGAGAGCCTTGACATAGCCTATAGATATTTTGTATCAAACACACACAGCATAAGCAGCTCAATCTTAACAAAAAACAAAGACTATTTAATGCACATAACAGATTTGCAAGGAAACAACTTAACAGACGAATTAGCAATTGCTGAATTAATCGGATTAGCCTCTTCAGCATTACAAAGAGCAGTGTTACCAAGTACAGTAATATTAGGAAATATGACAATAGGAGGCACGATAAAAAAAATAGATAATTTTGCTAACGTAATACAAGTATGTGTAGACGCAGGAGCAAAAAAAATATTAATACCAGCCTCTTCAGTATCAGATTATCAAACTGTGCCAACAGATTTATTAGTAAAAATTCAACCAATATTTTATTCAGATGCTATAAATGCAATATTTAAAGCATTAGGAGTAGAATGAAAAAGGGAGACATTGAAATGAAAAAATATAGTGCAGGACTAACAGGAGCACCCTTTTTATACTTTGAAACAAACAAATGTTTAGAACTCAAATCACAAGGACTATCAATAGATGAAATTAAAAATAAAATCTTTAACGAAAATTTATTTAATTACAAAAAAACATCAGCAATAAGCAGAACATTTTCAGGAATAAAAAAAAGAATAGAAAATTTAGACGAACAACTATTAAACATATACAACGAAGAATTTATAGAAACAAAAAAACAAATAATATTATATCTAATATGTAAAACAGAACCAATACTATTAGACTTTTTAAACGAAATAATAACAGAAAAAATTAAATTCTCTGATTATGAAATAAAAAGCATAGATTTCATAAAATTTTTAAACAACAAAGCAGAAAATTTTGAAGAAGTAGCCAAATGGACAGAAAACACAAAAAACAAAATAATAAGCGTAATGAAAAAAATATTATATGAAACAAACATAATAAAAGATAAAAAATATACTAAATTGCAGAAAATAGTTTTAAACCATAAATTTGAAAAATATCTTGAAGAAAAAAACGAGAAAGAATTTTTAAAAATATTTTTGCAATTATAAATAGTGAGGTAAAAAAATGTTGAAAGAAAACATAAATAAAAAATTAGATAAAATAATACCCAAAATATCTAAAGACGATTTTTTAGAAATGAAAGGATTGGCAAATGAAATTGCCTTTTACATATTTGATTACGAACCAAAAGAAGAAAAAAATGTTGAAGAACACATCCCTAAAATAATAAAACACTTCAATTATGAAGGCTCAAGAAGAAAAATAATACAAATCAACTTATATGAGATACTAATAAAAAACCTAAAAAAAGACAATATATTAGAAAAAATATTTGAAATACAAAAAAATACAAAAAAAGAACAATTTTATGAAATGCTAAAAAATTACGCCCGAAAAGAATTATTTACAAATGAAATAAAAACCCAATCAATAAAATATGACATAATATTTATAACAGGAGTAAGCCACATATACCCAGTAATAAAATCACACGAATTACTAACAAAACTACATGAAGAAATAGGGGATAGAAAACCAGTCGTATTGTTTTATCCTGGAAAATTTACAGGAGATGAACTAACAGCATTTCATAAAAATAAAAAACATAATTATTATAGAGCAAGACCATTAGTTGATTAGATTAGAAAGAAAAAGATGAATGCACGCAAAGAGCGGCGATGAGGAATGCGAGAAAAACGCTCTAGATGAATGCACGCAAAGGGCAGCGATGAGGAATGCGAGAAAAACGCTGCTGAAAATTCAAAAACATTAAAAACAGGAAAAAAATCATGAAAGGTTTTATGTAGTGTAACAGCCACGCGTTTTGTGCACGGCGTTACAGCACAGACAACAACATTTGCGTGAAATATGAAATCTTATATAAATTAGTAGTATTTTTTAAGTTTTTATTTTTAATCTTTTTAAAAAATTCAAAGGTTATTTGTATGCTGTAACGCCGTGCAAAGGGCAGCGTGGCTGTTACACTACATTAGAACATGAATCAAAAATGATAGTGAAAAGA
>CAYZNB010000140.1:0-7694 GCA_964478535.1 uncultured Thermotogaceae bacterium | reverse complement strand
GTTTTTAGATTATGTATAAACTTCAATAACTTTTTCAAAAACCAACTATCAATCAGTAATTTTTACCCACACTTTTTTACATAGAACCAATAAAAAACATCCGCAAAAAATTTTTGTGGATGTTTTTTATTTTTTCAATAACCTAAATTAAAGCCAAGAGTCACAGTATAACCAGGTGAAACGAAATCATCAAAAACCTGTGTCATATATTTTCCAGATAAAGAAATAGAAAGGCTTTCATCAAGAAAGTAATGTAATGAAACTTTTGGAGCAATAAATCCCACACCACTTAAAAATTCTTTTACATTTTGAGCGTAGTATCCAGCGGATAGACCTAAAGTAAAACCAATTTTATCGCTTTTTAAAAAAATTTCAGGACCAGCTGATAAAAATGTGCTAACAAAATAATTATTTTCATCATCTTTATTAAATCCAGCTAAAACCTCAGCGCCAATTGAAAAAGGAGCTTTATAAACAGGCATATAATTAAAATTTCCTCCTGCTGAAAAAGAGTTAATTTCAAGAGAGTTTGGATTCATAATAACGCCTGATTGAATTCCATAATAAAAGCTTTGAAACGAAAATGAAAATGCAGATATAACAAGAACTAAAAGTAATACTAACGTTTTTTTCATTTGAGCCACCTCCATTAAAATTATAATTAAATTATAAATCAAATGTTCAATAAAATCAAATGCATTCTGATGAAACGTTTTTTTTAGGAATAAAAAGAAAAAAAGAAAGCTTTTTAAAGCTTTCTTTTTTTCTTTTTGGGGTGGCTAGTGGGATTTGAACCCACGACATCCTGAGTCACAGTCAGGCGTTCTACCCCTGAACTATAGCCACCATACGCAATAAAAATGGCGCGTCCGGGAAGGCTCGAACTCCCAACCCCCGGATTAGAAATCCGATGCTCTATCCAGTTGAGCTACGGACGCTGGAGCGGCCTACGGGAGTCGAACCCGCAACCCTCGGCTTGGAAGGCCAATACTCTACCAATTGAGCTAAAGCCGCATTTCTACAAAGATGGTCGGAGAGACTGGGGTTGAACCAGCGACCTCCGGTTCCCAAGACCGGCGCGCTACCGACTGCGCTACTCTCCGTCTTCATTCTGTATCCGAAGTATATAATAACACAGAAAATCATATTTGTCAATTGTTTATTTTTTCAAATTCATTTAAAAAATGTTAATTTTATAAATTGAAGTAAGAAAAATAAAGTTCTATGTAAAAAAGTGTGGATGAAAGTTATTGATAGATAGTTGTTTTTTGCAAAAGTTATTGAAATGCATAAATAATCTAAAAACTTTTTTTAAAGTTTCCGCTTTGTCATCTCGAACGACATTTTTTTGAGGAGAGATCTGCGTACTTTATTTTTTTTATTAAATTATTTTAAAAAATAAAAATATAAACCTGTAGATTTCTCCTCAAAAGAAAAACTCTTTTTCGTTCGAAATGACATATATCATAAATTTCTTTTACTATTTAAAATTTTAAACTTTTCATAATTATTCACAAAAATTTACAGAGAACTAAAAATAATCTTTGAGCGTTTGTGAGGCTATGGATAAAAATGTTTGATTTCGGTATTAAATCTTGCATTTAATTAAACTCTTGAGACATATCAATCAGAGATGGAACAAGATTTCTGCTTTCTTTCATTTTTACTATTGTATTTCTACTATAATTAAGCCTAATTTTTCTAAGATGTCTTTTACAGAAATATAAATATTTCTTTTGGCCTTTTTACTATCTAAAAATATTTTATCAGAATTATTTACTTCTCTAATAACAGTAATTTCAAATTGTTCTAAAGATATTCTTTTTGAATCAATCAGAATAGAATCTCCTTCTAAAGTAACTAAAATGTCTTTTGGTTTTTCCGGGTCTTCGTGAGATGCTTTATCAATAATACTTGAAGAATTATTTGATCCATTGTTTGAAGAAAAAAATGGAAATTTAAATCCTCCTAAAAAATTTCCTATAATAAGAACAACTATTATAATAATTAATAATATAATAATTTTCATTAAAATCACCTCCAAATTTTTTATGGATTAGTTTATATTTTAGAAATGCAAGTAAGGAATTTCAGTAAAAAAAATTCTTGTAGGGCCATATTTTGATTGGATTAGTTTAACCGCTTCAATAAGTACTTCATATCCAAATTTATATACATCATCATCCAATTGTTCTATAGTAATATGAGTCATGTATGCAATGCCGGTATTTGTAAATTCTTTTTCAATTAAATCTGCTAAACTGTTAATTTTTCGATTTAAAGAAACAGCATTTGAAATTTCTTCATAAAAAATATAAAAATTAGTTTTCTCATCATTAATTATTATCTCATTTTTTTCTCCAATAATTCCAATATGAATCTTAAAGAATCTTTTTATTATAGAATTAATTTCATAAAGTTTTGTGAGATTGACTTCATATTCAGATAACTGCTCAACTAAATCTTGAATTTCAGGATAATCTTTAGAACTTAAATCAGCTTTTTGTATTAAATCGTTGAGTACTTCAGATAACTCTTTATATAAATTTTTAAAAGTATCAATTTGAGTTGAAAGATTTTCATTTTTTTCTAAAACGTATTCATAATTGCTTTCTAGATTTTTGAATGATTCTGACAAAATGTTTTTTTGATTTTCCAAATTTAAAACATTTTCTTGAAGAATTTCGTTTTTGTCTTCAACTTTAGTTTTTTCAAGATCCGTTTCAGAAATATAAAATAAAAAGCTAAATAAAAGAATTAGCATTATATCTACAAAAGCCGTAAGTTCAATTATTGATCTTTTTTTCATTTTTTTCATCCTTAAAGTTATTTTTTAATAAAAAATCAATAATATAGTTGTTGTCTTCAATAGTACCAGAAATAATGCCTTCGAGAACTTTAAAAAAAATTGCTGCAGAAAGACCAAAAAGTGTTGAACTTAATGCATTTGAGAAATTGTTACTTATTATTTCATAGGTAAAATCAGTAATTTTTATAAAAGATAAAACCGTTCCCAAAATACCCAAAAGTGGGAATATAGAAGTAATAGAAATGTATAAATCAAAAACTTTATTTATTTTTCTACTATCATTTTCTAAATTTTTAAAAGAAATTTTAGGTTCATAATCTTTAGATAAATTTTTATATATTTCCGAAACATCCACATGTTTTGCATCTTGAGTTCTTAAAGTTTTTTGTATTTTTTTGGTACCTATCCAAACTTTTGCATAAATAAAAAAATTAAACAAAAATGCAAGTAGAATTATGAAATTTATAATGAAAAAATTAAATATAGTCATAAATACCATCCTTTTTTTTAAAATAAACTAATTTATAAGATTTATTAAAAGTATTTGATTTCTTTTTTATTAACCTCAAAATATCCTTTATCTCTATATTTACAATATCTCTCTCGTTTTATAACTAAAAATATTCCAATAATTGTTAAAATTGAAATTGGAACCATGAAAAGAAAAAAGTTTTTAAATATTACTTTTCTTCTCATTTTCCAAACCATGTTTTTATATTCATTGTTATAAGGGTTTAATTCATTAGCATAATTGAATAATAATCTTATATTAGTTTCATATTTTTTTTCGTCTAAATTATAAAATAAATATCCCAATTTTGCATATATATTTGCATAATCAATATTTACTGGAAAATCATAATAAAAAAATATTCCAGCAGAGGCTTTTGCAAGTCTGTTCGAATATGAAGTTGCAGGTATATATAAAATTGAAGATGAGTAATACAAAATTTTATCTGCAGGAAATTGAGCAAAATCTCCTAATATTTCATATGATTTTGATAAAATTATAGGATTTGAAGTTGAATTTATAACATTTCCAGAGATTTTTGTAGCAATATCTTCTATGCCCATTTCTGCAAAAGATGAAGCTAAAAATAATTCAGAGAAAATATTTTTGTTTTCAAATTTTAAATAATCAGAATAAATCTGAAAAGTATAATCATTATTTCTATTTATATTAAGATAAGAAATAAACAAATCAAAAGATCTTTGATTTTTGGGATAATCAAAAACTAAAGATTCAAAATCTTTTGTTAAAAAGATATCTCTTGGATTTTCAGTAAATAAAAATTTTAATTTATAAAATTTTGTGAAAGGGTTTTCTCCAATTAATAAATTTATTTCATTCAATTCATTAATTATTTCTTCTTTTAAAACAATATTTTTATCAAAATGCCAAATTCTGTATGCGTATTCAATGAATATCGCTTTTATTATGGCTGAATTTGGATTATTATTTTTAAGGACTTTAAGAGATTCAAATGGTTTTATATATTCAAACGAACTAGAGTTAAGTATAATTTGAAAAAGGTCTTTCTCTTCAGGTTTTAATAAAAGGTTTTCAAAATAAATACTTTCATTAAATCTAGTATTAGAAGAATTTTTTGTATAAAGAAGTTTTTTTAATGTCAATGTTTCGTTTTTGGTTTGAATACTTTGAGGATTTAGATAATCGAAATTAAAAAGATAATCATTTAAATTTGAACTAAAAATACTAATAGTAAAAAGAAATAAAAAAAATAAAAGAAATAAAATTTTACGCATTTTAACCCCCTCCTAAAATTATAGAAATTCTTCTTTTATTAATTATACTATAAAATTGTGTTATTTAAAAATTTCTTTTTTTATTATAAATATAGTGGTATAATTGAGTTGACAACACCAAATATCTTTAAAGGAGCTAAAAATGAAAAAAATATTAATTTTAATTGTAATTATTTTTATTACAACATACTTTTTTTCAAGAATTTTGGAAAAAGATTTTCAGGGGCAAGTTTTATATGAATACAGCATAGAAGATAAAGAAAATGAAATTATAGATGATGCAGAAAATAAAAATGATGAAATAAATATAAATATTTTTAAAGAAAATCTGAATTTGATAGACTTATATAATAACTCTAATTATTATTTTGTTGAAGCATTTGATAATATAGAAAAGGCGATAAATTCATCAGAAAACACTTTGAAATCATATTTTTATTTTTTAAAATCATATTTAAATATGACTTATTTGATAGAAAAATTTCCAGAATCAGAATTATCAAAACTTATAAAAAATGATTTTAAATTTTATGGATTTAATTTTAAAATATTAGAAGAAGAAATTATACCATATTATGAGAAAGAATTATTTGGTAAAAATTTTGAATTTAATATATTTTTATCGAAATTAGAACAAGAATATTTTAATTTGATCGATTCTTTATCTGATTATGAAAAACTTATAGCTTACTTAAAAATTTCTGAAAATTTTTATAAAAGTGGAAATTTTGAAAAAAGTATTATATTTTTAGAACAATGTTTTAATTTAATAAAAGAAAATTCTTTAAACCAAAACTTTTTATTTATATTAAATGATATAATTATTGATCAGGTTGAAAAAGAATTATATGAAGAAGCGTTATTAATGAATGATTTTTTCTATGATTTAACTATAAACACTTCAAAATCATGGTTTAAATATTGGAGTATAAAAGAAATTTCAAATAATTATATAAATTTAAACGAATTTCAAAAAGCATTACAAACAATAAATCATATTGAAGAACAGTATGACAAAACATTTATGTTGACAAAACTGGCAATTCATGCATACGAAAAAAATGATAAAGCAAACGCATCACATTTATTATATAGGGCGTATTTTAATTCTTTTGAAATAGAAAATATTATTAAACAAATAGAAGCTTTACTATTTATTTCAAAAACATACCATAAGTTTGATAATATTTTCAGACCTCAAGAAATATTAAATGAAATATTAGATTTATTTGAAATGCTTGAAATAAACTCAGAAAAATTTAAAGCTTCAATAATGATTGCAGAATATTATGAGCATTTTAATGAAGAAGAATTTCATTATTATAATTCACAAGCTTATGAATATATTTTCAAAATAAGAGATAATCTTCAAAAAGATATTTCGTTAAAAGAATACTCGCTATTCAATTATAAGCATGAAAATATTGAGAAAATAATTTCTACAATAGAACTTATTAATAATGAGGATATAAAACAAAATGTTTTTTATAAAATATTTATTTCGTATATTGAAAAAGAGTTGTGGGATGAAGCGGTTAAAAGTTTTCAAGAAATTAATTCTCCATATTATTTAAGCAAATCATACAATATTTTAGCAATAAAGTATTTGGAAAATAATGATATCATAAATTTTGAAAAAATGATAAATTTATCTTTTTATAATCTGAATCTTATAAAAAATGACAATGAAAAAATTGAAGTTGCACTTGAAAATTCGGCGCTTTTTGAAGGAACTGAAGAATCATATAATCTAAGATATATTTTAAACAATAAAGAAGAGATAAATAAAACAAATGACAAATACGTACAATTTTTATTTGTAAATGAATTATTAGATAATTATACATTAGTTAAGGATAAAATAAACTTTTTAAGCACATTTTTTGTTGCTTTAAATATAATTGATTCAATTGAAGACAAAGTTAAAAAAAACGAAGCCTATAGAATATTATTAGAAACAGCTTCTCAATTATTTTTAATTGAGAAGCTGTTTTCTAAAATTATTTAGCTTTTCCTTGATTAGCAACAGATTGCATAGCTTTTGCTATTTTTTCTTGATCTCCGAGATAATAATTTTTAATAGGTTTAAGGTTTTCATCAAGCTCATAAACTAAAGGAATTCCAGTAGGAATATTCAAATTCAAAATATCTTCTTCTGAAACGTTATCAAGATATTTCACTAAAGCTCGTAAGCTGTTACCATGTGCAGCTATTAAAACTCTTTTACCAGATTTTATTGTTGGAGCAATTTCCTCATGCCATAAAGGTAAAAATCTTTCAACGGTATCTTTTAAGCATTCAGAGGTAGGAAGTTGATCTTCATTTAAATTGCTATATCTTCTATCTTTTCCAGGATATCTTTCATCAGTTTTTTCAAGTGCAGGTGGCTGAATATCATAACTTCTTCTCCAAATTTTTACCTGTTCTTCTCCATGTTTTTCAGCTGTTTCAGATTTATTTAAACCTTGAAGAGCACCATAATGACGTTCATTCAATCTCCAATCTTTTTTTATAGGAATCCAGTGAAGATCAAGTTCTTCAAGAACAAAGTTCAGGGTTTTTATTGCTCTTTTCAAAACTGAAGTATAAGCTAAATCAAATGTGAAATTTTCATTTTTTAAAACTTTTCCGCCTTCAATTGCTTCCATAACACCTTTTTCAGATAAATCTACATCCGTCCATCCTGTAAATCTATTTTCTTGATTCCAAGTGCTTTCTCCATGTCTTACTAAAACAAGTTTATACAATTTCATCATCTCCTTTATAAATTAAAATAAGAAATCTTTCACTTATAATTATACATTATTTTTTTTAAAACGACAAGTCATTTAGAAAAAGTATGATTCTACGAATTTTTTTGTGGGTCAGTTGGAAAGTTGGTCAGGAAAAACATTTATATATTAACTTTTTTTGCTTTTAATGTAGTGTAACAGCCACGCTGAACTTTGCACGGCGTTACAGCACTTATGACAACATAGGTATTTTATTAGATAGTTTTAGGAAATGAATTAAAAGCAAATGCTTATAATAATGAAGTGGTAAATAATGGATAAAATAAACGCAAACAAGATCAAATTTTCTAAAAAACAAATTTCGCTCGGTCAAAACTTGCTAAAAA
>CAYZNB010000139.1:0-7832 GCA_964478535.1 uncultured Thermotogaceae bacterium | reverse complement strand
TGGATGAAATAAAGTAGCGAGCAATTGAGAATTTTCGTCAAAAAAACAATTGAGCAAATCAAAAAATGCGTCAGAAAATAGCATGTCTGAGCGTAGCGAGTTTGCTATTTTCCGAATTTTTTGACCGAGCAAAATTTGTTTTTTAGAAAATTTGATCTTGTGAGAGATTTATTTTATCCAATATTTACTACTTCATTATTAAAAGCATTTGGTTTTAATGGATTTCCTTACACCAACTATAAAATACCTGCGTTATCATAAGTGCTGTAACGCCGTGCAAAGTGCGGCGTGGTACACTACATTAAAAACAAAAAAAGGTAATTATTAAAATATTTTTCCTGACCAACTAATAATTTTATATTTCTCAATGCAAAATAACTTTAATAACATTATTAATAAGTTTCGTTTGAAGTATGATATAATAAATTATCTTATTTTTAAGGAGAAATCTATGATAAAGAAAATAGTTTTATTAATTATTATTTTTTTAATACTAATATTTGGAATATCTGCCATAATTTATTCGCCAGAATATATGTATAGAATTTTGGTGTATAGAGAATCTGATATTAACGATTTCAAAATTTTCCCAGAAAGATATATTGAAAAAAGTCAAAATGCTTTTATTTATGATTACGATTTAAAAGAAGATATTAAAAAATTAAATATTAAATATTCTTTTAAAAATATTGAACATGAAAATTTTTTAGAAAATTTTTTAATTAATACGAAAACAACTTCTTTTATAATAATCAAAAATAATAAAATTATTTTTGAAGAATACTACAATGGTTTTTCTAGAGATTCTATAACAACTTCTTTTTCTTCTGTTAAATCAGTAGTTTCTCTTTTGATAGGAATTGCGATTGATAAAGGTTATATTAATAGCGAGAAAGATTCAATTTCCAAGTATATTGAAGAATTCAAAGACAGCCAATTTGAAAAAATTACTATTGAAGATTTATTATTAATGCGTTCAAATATAAAATATAAGGAAGGTTTTTTATGGTTTGGAGATGATGCAAAAACATATTATATGCCAGATTTAAGAAATTTGGCTTTAAAAAAATTAAAAATTGATAAAACTTACAACGGATTTTTTCATTATAATAATTATCATCCGCTTTTACTTGGTTTAATAATTGAAAGAAGTACAGGAAAAAAAGTAAGCCAATTTTTGGAAGAACACTTATGGACAAAAATAGGTACAGAATTCGAAGCATCTTGGAGTTTAGATAGTGAAAAGAGCGGATTTGAAAAAATGGAAAGCGGGTTAAACTTTAGACCTATAGACTTTATTAAAATTGGCAGTATGCTTTTAAATTCAGGTACTTGGAATGGAGAAAAAATTATATGCGAAGATTGGATTAAAAAATCTACTTTTTCTGATTTTCCGATAAATAATTTTGAATATTCTAATTCGTTTTTGGAAAATAAAAATAATAGTTATAAATATATGTGGTATGTTTTAAAAAATAATATTAAAGGATATGACTATTTTGCCGCAGGTAAATATGGGCAGTTTTTATATATTTCTCCTGAAAATGATATAGTAATTTTAAGAACAGGAAAAGAAAACGGTAATATTGATTGGTGGCCTGATTTTTTTAATGATTTGATAAGTGTTTTATCAAAAAAATATTTATAAAAATTCTAAGTAAAAAAGTGCTGAAAATTTATTTTCAGCACTTTTTTAATAATAAAATCCAGAATTTCCACCAGTATGAATAAACAAAATATTATCATTTTTGTTAAATAAATTATTTTTAGCATAAAAAATTAATCCAGCAGCTGCTTTTGCTGTATACACATAATCAAGCATAACGCCTTCCATTTGACTGAATATTTTCACGGCATTATTACCTTCTTCAGAGGGTATAGCATATCCTGGACCTATAAATCTATCGTCAACTTTTATCAAACTTTCATCAAAATGTACTTTAAGCATTTTAGCTGTTTCGTTTGTTAAATTGAAAATTCTTTTTTTCTGAACTTCTGCTTTTTGAGAAACTGCTATTCCAATATTATTTGTATTATATTTTGATATACATTGACCTAAAATTAATCCAGCTTGTGTTCCTGTTGATCCGGTAGCATGAATTGTTGAATCAAAATGTATGTTATTTTTTTCGCTATATTCATTAATTTCTTGAAATGCGTTTAAATATCCTAAAGCCCCTATTGAATCACTGCCCCCCGGATGTAATTCATAAATATTTTTTTTCGATTTTTTTAGACTCTGAACAATTTCTAAATATTTTTTTTCAAAATTTTCTTCGTTTTTGTCTTCGGTATAATGAAGATTTGCCCCAAACTGTTTAAAAAAATCTCGACTTGCTTGATTATGTTCTTTTTCAATGCCTGGAATTACAATATGAACTTCAAAACCAAATATTTTTCCGGCAACAGCAGCATTTCTAGTAAAACTAGAAGCTTTTTTGGAAATTAAAATATCAGCTTTTTTCGCTATTGCATCTCCTATAATATAATCTAATTTTCTTGTTTTATTTCCTCCCAGCCCAAAACCAGTTAAATCATCTCGCATTATATAAATGTTGTATCCTAAATATTTTGAAATGCGTGACAACTTATGAATAGGAGTAGGAGTTCTTGAAAGCTCAGCTTTTGGATAATTTCTCATCAAATCAGAAATTTTTCCCATAATTTTTCACCTCAATTCTATAATTATTTCTGTTAATTTATTTAAAAAGTAATCAATTTCATTTTTTGATACTATAAGTGGCGGATCTATTCTTAAACAATTTGTATTTGCTCTACGTGAGATAATTATATAATTTTCTAATAATTTTTTATATACTGTTGATACACAATCATCTTTAAATTCAACAACAATCATAAGTCCTCTGCCTCTGATTTCTTTAATAACATCAAATTTTTTTTCTATTTCAATCAATTTTTCAATAAAATAATTTCCCATTTTTTCGCTATTTTTTATAAGATTTTCTTCATTAATAATATTTATAACTTCGTTTACAACGGCTGCTCCTAATGGGTCATTTTGATGAGATTGAGAATATCTGATTTCATTTTTTTGAATCATTTTTGATATTTCCTCATTTACCGCACAAATACTAACAGGATAACCACTTCCTATACCTTTACCTACTGAAATGATATCTGGTTTAATGTTATAATGCTTAAAACCAAACCATTTTCCGGTTCTTCCTATTCCGGTGGTAACTTCATTTATTAAAATATATCCTTGATTTTCTTTAACTTTTTTATAAATTTTTTCTATCAACATTTTTGGTGGAAATCTCACTAATCCCGAAGAACTTCCCGGTTCAAATAAAAATGCTCCAATTTTTTCAAAAGGAATATTATTAAATTTTTTACACTTATTACATTCAAAATTACATTTTTCTAATTCGCATTCAAGCCAATCAAAAAATATCCATTGATCACTTCTTTTTTCAGCAACAGCTCCATAAGCTCCACTATATGAATCTGACATTGACATAATGTACTGTTTATTAGTAATATTTTTAAAAATTCTAATACTAAATTCAACAGCTTCGCTTCCCGAACATAAAAAAGCACATGAACCATTATGAAAGTTAGCCGCATTTAAAAAATTTTCAGCAGCTTTTTCTATTATATCATTTGAATAACAAAAACCTGTATGAATAATATTTTCAACCTGTTTTTTAATAACGTTAACTACTTTTAAATGACTGTGACCAAGCGAAGTACACCATATGCCAGATTCAAAATCCAAATATTTATTTCCTTTTGAATCATAAATATAACATCCTTCGGCTTTAATAATGTCATTTAATTCAATTTTTTGACCGGCAGACCAAATTATATTCATCATTTAACACCTCTAAAGAAAAATATTTTTTGCATCACAATAATTATCTCATTATAAAATTGTATTGTCAATAATAATACAATAAAAAAAGTGTTATAAATAATAATAAATAAAAAATTTTGTTTTTTTCAAAAAAAGGTGTATAATTTTAATAGTTAGATTTTTTAACTATTAAAAATAAAAACTATTGGAAGTGATGAAAATGATGGCAGCATTAAGTTTTATTTTTTCTTATGTTTTTTTTGCAATTCTTTTATCTATATTGACAAGATACACAAAAATTCCAAAACCTGTTATAAGAAAAATTTATCACATTTTTGCGAGTTTTTCGTTTTTAATATTATTATATGGTTTTGAAAGTTGGATAAAATCTATAGTGTTTTTTGTATCTTTTTTTGTTATTATCATGTTTTTCTTGACGATTTTCAAAAATATAAAAATTTTTCAACCTTTAAGATTTGACAGAAAAGGTGAAGGGCCTGATTTGAGAAAACAGTTAGTTTTTGTTATAATTAATTACGCTCTTTTAATATTAATATTTAGAGGATTTGGCGGAGAAACTGATAAATATCATGCTATAGTAGGAGTTTTAATGTGGGGTGTCGGAGATGCTTTTGCAGCAATTATTGGAACTTGTCTTGGAGAAAATAAATTTAAACATTTTATTTTCGATAACAAAAAAACATATGAAGGAACTTATGCTTTTTTTGTAAGCGGTTTTATAATAAATGTTTTTATTTTTATTTTATTCGGTAAAATACCGTTGTTTTATTCTCTTTTATTTGCCTTGATATTGGCTTTTATAGGAGCATTTATAGAAGCTGTTTCTAAAAAAGGCTTAGATAATTTTGTGCTTCCAGTTTTGACATCATCATTGTCTTATTCTTTAGTCTTTTTATTGAACTTTTTCGGGAGGTAAATATGGAAAACAATAAAAGTAAGGAAATTACCTTAAGAGCGGCATGGCTTCTAAGTTCGTGGGCTCCTATAACTACATGGATTGCTTATATAATGGGAGGATCAATTACACTTCTTGCCGATTTTTTAAGAAGAACTTTAGAATTGGCAGTATTATTTTCAAATTGGTTAATTTTTAAAAAAATCATAATGGGAGGAAAAGATATAAAATATAAAAATAAATATGAAAAGATTGCTTCAGTCAGCGTATCAATAATAATGATAATATCTTTTTCTTTTATTTTTTATAGTGCTTTAAAAAGAATAAATTCTCCATCAGAATTGAAAAATATATGGGTCGGATTAGTAGTAGCAGTTATGGGGTTTATTGTAAACGGATGGTTTTGGTTTAGAAATAGAAATTTGACAAAGAAAGATTTTTCAAAATTATTTTATGCTCAATGGCATTTATATCGTTCAAAAACGCTTATAGATTTATCTGTTGTGATTATTCTTCTTCTTTCCAAAACGATAGGAAAATACAGTAATTCTTATTTAATAGATCCTTTGGGTTCAATAGTAATTGCTTTTTTTCTTCTTTATTCAGCAATAAAAATTTTAAAAATGAATTTTTTAAAAAAGACTTCTGCTTAATCAATTAAAATTTTTGTTATGATATCAATATGATTAAAAAATAAAAGTGTGGTCAATATGACCACACTTTTTTCAAACTTTACTCACATTTTAAAATTGCTAATTAATGAAATCAATTCTTCAGATAATAATTTTAATTTTTCACCAGTATAATTAACATCTTTTGAATATTTAATGCCTTCTTTAGAGGAATCCGTCATTTTTGATACTTTGTGAACGACTTCGCGAATTAACTTAGAAGAATTTTCAACTGCTACTGCAATTTCTTCTGATGAAGCACTTTGCTCTTCGCTTGTGGCTGTTAAATTTTCTATCATTTCATTAATTTGAGAAATTTGTTCTACAATATTTTTAAAGCTTTTATCTATATACAAAGAATCTGAATTTACAGTTTCAACAAAATTAACCGTCATTTTTGTGGCTTTATCGGCAGCTTCTGAATAATTTTTAATTTCTGTTAAAATAGAAGAAATTTCATCTGTTGTTTTTTTGCTTTGTTCTGCTAATTTTCTTATTTCATCAGCAACTACTGCAAATCCTTTTCCTGCTTCACCCGCTCTAGCGGCTTCTATTGAAGCATTTAAAGCTAATAAATTTGTTTGTTCTGAAATAGAATTAATTTGATCTACAATTTTTTCGATATTTTCAGATTTTTCTTTTACAATACTTACAATTTTTGCAGTTTCCTTTGTTTGTGATTGAGTTTGTTTTATTACTTCAGTTACTGAGTTAATACTTGTTTGCCCTTCATCGCTAGATTTTTTTACATAGTGAGCTTTTTCAGTTAATTTTTGTGCAAGAAGGGAAATATTTTGAGCAGAAGCAGCTACTTCCTGAATGCTTGCACTAACTTCCTCAATTGAAGAAACCGTGTTTTGAATATCTGTATTTACAGAAGCAGCATTTTCTGAAATTATTTCGCTTTGCAATTTAGAGTTTTGAGATAATGCAGTTAATTCGTCAGAAGAAGTATCTAAATTTAAAGCTGAGTGTTTTACTGAAGCAAAAGAATTTTTCAGTTTATTACTCATTTCAGATAATGAGGTTACCATTTGACCTATTTCGTCTTTAGTTTTAGAATGAAATTTTATTGTGAAGTCACCTGTACCAAACTGCACTATTTGTTTTGATAAATATTTTATAGGAGATGTAACCATATTACCAATAAAAAAAGATATTATAATCATTACTAATAAAATACCAATGATAATAAAAGTAACTATTTTAGTTAATTTATTTGACGATGAAACAAGCTGAGATGTAGGTATTTGAACTGCTAAAAACCAGTTAGGAGAATTTGGAATGTAAGAATAAAATAAATTAAATTCTTCTCCATTAGGATATTTTATTTCCGAACTATCTGTTTCCATATTCAGCATTTTTCTTCCGGCATCATCAAGACCATAATAACCCAATTTTTCTGATTCAAAAATATTTAAGTTCATAGAAATAGATTCATCTGTATGAGAAATTATTAATCCATTTCCATCAACTACAAAAGCACCAGTACCTTCTCCAAGATGAATTGATGAAATCATGTTATCAATAGCTTCAAGTTTAACAGAGATACCCAGTAGTCCTGTAATTTTTTCTGAATAATTTTTAACAGCGTGAGCAACAATAAAAACATTTTCTGAAGTAGCTTCAGAAATTAAAGGGTTACTTATAAAAAAATCATTACCTTCATTAATAATGTAATCAAAATATTCTTTATCAGCTAAAAATGACTGGAAAGAGTTTGTTCCTTGAGCATTTCCATCAGAACGGACAATGAAAATAGAGTCATATATATCACTTTTTTTTGTTAGTTCATCTTCAAGTGCTGTAGACATTGTCCACCATTCGACACTTATATAATCAGGCTCAACAACTCTTGAAGTCCACCACCTAACACTTTTGACATCTGATCTTGAAGAAAGTGTTTCAGCATTTTCTGTTCTAAATAATAACCATTCTCCCATTTGATCAGCTTTAGCTTTAACTAATTCAGTTGAATAATTTTCAGTTATTTCAAAAATAGAATCTACTGTAGTAATTCTAACGATAATAGCAAGAAAAGAAAATAAAATCAAAGAACTAAGAAGCAAAGAAAACAAAATTTTAGATCTTATGCTTTTAAACATTATAAACCTCCTACTTAATATATAATAAGAAACGCTACAAATAAAAATAATACACTATTATAGAAAGTAAAACAATTAAAAAAATAAAACAAAAAAAAGAAACTTTTTTGTTAACTATACATTTGATCGATAATCTAATATCATAAAAAGAAGCTAATATAGATAATTTTTCAAAACGGGAAAAAATTTACAGAAAAATAACAAAAAAAATAATAGTTGGAAAAGAAAAGTATAAAAATAAGTTTTAATATTTGAAAGAACAGCACACATGACAACGTAGATATTTAATAGAGAATTTCTGGAAAAGCATAAATCAGTTTTTT
>CAYZNB010000138.1:0-7855 GCA_964478535.1 uncultured Thermotogaceae bacterium | reverse complement strand
AAATTTTTTAACAAAAAGAGCGAACTTAATTGTTCGCTTTTTTTATCAAATTACATAAATTTTTTTATAATATTTTTTAAAGTTAATCTTTCTTTTTCAATCCATTTGTTTGAATAATCAATATTTACAGGAGCAAAATAACAACCCGCCATTGCACATATTCTATTTAAAAGAATATATAAATTTAAAGAAAGGTCATCTATTTTAAGATTATAATTATTTATAAAAGATTTTCTTTCATTATCAGAAATATCCAAAAAAGGCGGATATAATATATGGGCGACATCGCTCATATAATCCCACCACATAAAATCTCCTACTGCGTTAAACCCTGAAACTTCAAACATTTTTTCTTTAGATTTTGTTAAATAAATACTCCATGGAAATGGACTAATATGAACTAGTGTACTAGGTCTATTTATAAGATAGTTTAAATTTCTTTCCCAAATTGCACAAATTTTATCTAATAACTTTTTTTCAATTATGTTATTCTCAAAAAGATATTTACCGCTTCCATTAATTAATTCTGCTTTAAAATAAAATTCTGAAGGATGAATAGAATATTTTTTTACTGAAGAATCTCCCTCACTCCATAAACCAGACCAATTATTTTTTATTGAATGAATTTTTGAATAAGAAATTGCTAATGCATTATATATCATTTCTTTTTCACATTTTGAAGAATCATTATAATAATGATATAGTTTTTCGCCTTTTTGAGGTTCTGAAAGAATAAATAAATAGCCATATGTTTTTTTATTATCGGAAAAAGAAATAATCTCAGGTTGAGTAATACCTAAAGATTTAATCAATTTAGTAGCAGTCACTTGACTTTTTATAGAAGATGAATCAGTCCAATCATCGTTAATTCCAAGTTTTAAAAATAAAGAATTTCCATCAGCTAATATAATTTTTTGAGATTGCATAATCCAAATTTTTGGTTTTTCAAGAGTTAAAATATTTTGGTTAATCCCCGAATTCTTTAATATTTTTTCAATTAATTGCTTATTAATATAAATTTTTTTTGACAACTTGATACTTTTTTCTTGAATTTCTCCATATTCAAACATTTTAAAACCCCCTTTCTTTAATATATTTAATTATATCAAATTATTGATGACACTATTTGTCACTATACTTTATAAAATCATCTTTTCAAATCGTTACTTTTTGAAAATTTAATCGTAATCATAAAATGTTATTTTAATTGTAAAAGTAAATAAACAAAAATCGAAAACGGAGGCGCGGCTGAGAATAGTACCCTATCTATACAGGTAGATTTGAGATAGGAGAAAGGCGAAGCTGCCGAAGAATATGAAGTCTTACCAACTTTATATTTCTGGTTATACGGGAAATACTCGTATGACTGTCGCATATTCTTATATGCGGAGAGCCGTTTGAAATTAGATATTTTTTTATTATAATGAATATTTATTTCAATAAGGCCTTTCGTTTTTCGAAAGGTCTTTTTTATTTTTAATTTTATTTGGAGGTGATTAAAATTTTTAAAAAATTAAATGAACTATTAGAAAAATATCCTACACCATTTTATATTTATGATCAAAAAGGTATTGTAAACTCTTTAAAAAATTTGCAAGATGCCTTTAATTGGGTTGATTTTAAAGAATATTTTGCTGTTAAAGCAACTCCGACACCTTATATTTTAAAAATTTTAAAAGAACATAATTGTGGAATGGATTGCAGCTCCCTGCCTGAACTTTATTTATCTGAAATGATAAATGTTTCTGGTGAAAATATATTATTTACATCAAATAACACGCCGTTATATGAATATGAAAAAGCTTTTAAAATGAAAGCTATTATAAATTTTGATGATAATAAACATATAAAAAAATTTATTAAAAATATTGGAATTCCAGAAATTGCTTCTATAAGGTATACTCCTATTAATTTTTATGGTTCTAAAGTATTAGGAAATTCTAAAGATTCAAAATTTGGAGTTCCTTTCGATAAATTGATTGAAGGTTATAAAGAGTTAAAGAATTCTGGTGTAAAAAGATTTGGAATTCACTTTATGGTAGTATCAAATACCCTTGATGAAAACAATATTTCAGAAAATACCAAAATAATTTTTGAAACTGTCTTAAAAATAAATAAAGAATTAAATATAGAATTTGAATTTATAGATATAGGCGGAGGATTTGGAATTCCATACAAAGAAGATGATAAAGAATTAAATTTAATTTTATTGAGTGAAAAAATTAAGAAATCTTATACGAAAATCTTTTTAAATAATGGTTTAAAACCAAAAATTTTTACTGAAAATGGTAGATTTTTAACTGCTTCTCATGGGTATTTAATAACAAAAGTTTTACATATAAAAGAAAGTTATAAATCTTATATAGGAGTTGATGCTAATATGGCAAATTTAATGAGACCCGGGTATTATGGGGCATATCATAAAATTTCCGTTTTGGGTAAAACTGGAAATGATTTTATGTATGATGTAGTAGGTTCTTTATGTGAAAATAACGATAAGTTTGCAATTGATAGATTTTTACCTAAAGTAGAAGAAAATGATGTTTTAGTGATTCACGATGTGGGGGCACATGGTCATTCAATGGGGTTTAATTATAACGGAAAGTTAAGGTCAGCAGAATTTATTTTTTTTAACGATGACTTTAAAATGATAAGAAGAGCTGAAAATATAGAAGATTATTTTTCAACAATTAGAGGAGGAGATGTTTATGTTTAGAGGCGTTTCAACAGCAATAATTACACCTTTTACAAGAGATTATGAAATAGATTATGATTCTTTAGAAAGATTTATTGATTTTCAATTAAAATACGTAGATGCGATTGTAGTATTAGGAACAACTGGAGAAGCTTCAACTATAGATGATTATGAAAGAGAAAAGATTGTTTCTTTAGTTGTAGAAAAAGTAAATAAAAAAATTCCAGTAATTGTCGGAACTGGCTCTAATAATCCAAAGATAGTTATTAAAAATAATAAGTTAGCAGAAAAAAATAATGCTGATGGTTTATTAATAGTAACTCCTTATTACAATAAAGCTACACAAAATGGTTTATACGATTATTTTTCTTTTGTTTCTCAAAATACAATTCTGCCTATAATTTTATATAATGTGCCTTCAAGAACATCAGTAAATATGATTCCAGAAACAGCAACGAAACTTTTTCAAGATAATGAAAATATTATTGGAATTAAAGAAGCATCTGGAGATATTTCACAGATTGCACAATTATTATCTTATAAGTCATCAAACATGAAAGTATATTCGGGAAATGATGATCAAACATTACCTTTGATGAGTTTAGGTGGAGATGGAGTAATTTCAGTTGCTGCGAATGTAATACCTAAAATCATGAAAGAATTAACAGAATCAATATTTCAAAATAATTATGAAAAAGCCAGGGTAATTAATGAAAAATATAATGAATTTATGAGAAAAATGTTTATTGAAATTAATCCGATAACAGTAAAATACGCTGTTTCAAAATTATCTTATTGCGAGAATGTTTTGAGAATGCCTTTAACAGAGATTAGTCAGTCTTCGAAATTAATTATTGACGAAATGTTTGAAAGGGTTGAAATGGCATGAAATATGGATTAATAGGGAAAAATGGCAGGATGGGAAAAGAGGTTCAAAGTTTATTTTCAGAATTCAATCATGATTTAGTTTTTTCATATGATTTAACAGAACTTAATGAAAAAGAAATCCCTGATTGTATAATAGATTTTTCATTGCCAGAAGTATTAGAAAAAACAATTTATTATGCGGAAAAATATAATTGTCCATTAATTATAGGAACTACAAATTTATCAGAAAATCAATTATCTCTTTTAAAAGAACTATCTAAAAAAATAGCTGTAGTTCAAAGTAACAATTTTTCTTTAGGCATTCAAGTTTTGCTTAAAATTACAAGGTTAGCTAACGATTTATTAAAAGGGTATGATATTGAAATCACTGAAACGCATCACAGGTTTAAAAAAGATAAACCTTCTGGAACTGCCAAGATGATTCAAAATATTTTTGATAAAGAAATAAATGTTTCTTCTATGAGATTAGGAAATGTTTTTGGAGATCATGCAGTAAATTTTGGTAATCTTGGTGAAACTATTAGTATTTCTCATAGAGCTTTATCGAGAAGAGCTTTTTCTGAAGGGATTTTAATTTCGGCACTATATGTGATAAAAAATTCAAACCCTGAATTTTTAACTTTTACAAATATTATAGAAAGGGAGATGTTAAAATGAATTCATATGAAATTATAGAATATATTTCAAAATCAAAAAAATCTACGCCGGTAAAAATATTTTTGAAAGGAAATTTGAAAGATATTCCTTTTGAAGATTATTTTGGAAATGAAAATAGCGGAGTGTTGTTTTGTGAATTATCAGATTTTGAAAATTATTATAGTAATAATAAAGAAAAAATTGAAAAATATATTATAGAAAGCGATAGAAGAAATTCAGCAATACCTTTATTAAATACAAATAATATTAATGCAAGAATTGAACCTGGTGCTATTATTAGAAATATGGTTGAAATAGAAAAAAATGTTGTAATTATGATGGGTGCAGTAATAAATATTGGTGCAAAAATAGGTGAAAAAACTATGATTGATATGAATGCAGTTATAGGCGGAAGAGCTCAAATTGGTAAAAATTGTCATATAGGTGCAGGTGCTGTCGTTGCTGGAGTTATAGAACCTCCCAGTGCTGAACCGGTAATTATTGAAGATAATGTTTTGATAGGGGCTAATGCTGTGATTTTAGAAGGAGTTAAAGTGGGTGCTAATTCGGTGGTATCGGCGGGAGCAGTTGTAACAAAAGATGTGGCCTCAAATACTGTTGTTGCAGGAATTCCAGCAAAAGTTATTAAAGTTGTAGATGAAAAAACTAAAGATAAAACAAAACTTTTAGAAGAATTACGAAATTTATAGGTGATAATATGAATATAATAGTTCAAAAATATGGAGGATCTTCAATTGCGGATTCTCAAAAAATTAAATATGTTTCGGAAAAAATAAAATCGAGGGTGTTGGAAGGTTTTAAAGTGATAGTAATTTTGTCTGCTATGGGAAAAACTACAGATTCTCTAATTAAATTAGCAAAAGAAGTTTCAAATAAGCCGCATCCAAGAGAACTCGATATGATGTTAGCTACAGGCGAGCAAGTATCGGTCGCTTTGCTTTCTATGTCTTTAAATGATCTTAATATTTCAACTAAATCTTTAACGTCTTTTCAGGCTGGTATTTATACAACTTCTGTTCATAATCAAGCAAGAATTCAAAAATTCGATAATTCAAAAATTTTAAGTTTTTTAAATAATTTCGAGGTTCTTGTTATTACAGGGTTTCAAGGAATTACCGAAGAAGGCGAATATACTACTTTGGGAAGAGGTGGATCGGATACTTCTGCTGTTGCTCTTGCAGCTTCACTTAATGTTGAGTGTGAAATATATAGTGATTTTGAAGGTATTTATACATTCGACCCAAGAAAATATAATAAAGCAAAAAAAATCAATTATATAACTTATGATGAAATGCTTGAAATGGCTTCTTTAGGAGCAAAAGTTTTACATAGCAGAGCCGTTGAAATAGCAAAAAAATTTAATATTAAAGTATATTGTGGCTCAACTTTTTCAGATGGGGAGGGAACTTTTGTGATAGCAGATAATATAGAAAATCCGGTAGTTACAGGTATGAGTGTTATGGAAAATCAAACACAAGTTACTATTTCTAATTTGCCTTATAATTATTCGGCTGTTTATGATTTGTTTGAAAAAATAGCTGAAAGAGGTTTCAATGTTGATATGATTTCTATTATAAATTTAGATAATAAATTAAATATATCGTTCACTATAATTGAAGAAGAAATAAATAATTTTGATTATTATTTAAAAGAAGTTTTAGCAAATTTTTCTCAGGCTCAAACATTTTATGAACACGGTTATACTAAAATTTCTGTAGTTGGTATTGGTATGAAAACAGAGAAAGGTGTTGCATCGAGGTTTTTTAAAGCGTTAAAAGAAATTCCAATTAAAATGGTCACCACTTCTGAAATTAAGATTTCTGCATTGATAGATAAAGATTATATATCTAAAACAACAGGTTCTTTAATTGAGGAATTTGAGTTATGAATATTGATTTGTATGATTATTTTGATTTAAAAGTAAAAAAAGGAGAAGGTATATATATTTTTGATGATAAAAATAATAAGTATATAGATACTTTTTCAGGTATTGGAGTCACAGTTTTCGGTCATTCAAATAAAAAATTATTAAAAGTAATGAAAGAAAAAATGAATAGGTATATTCACCTTTCTAATTTTTTTAAAGATGAAGATTTAGAAATAGTTTCAAAAAAATTAATTGAATTTACCGGAAAAGATGGAGTTGTATATTTTTCAAATTCCGGAACAGAAGCTACAGAAGCTGTATTAAAAGCTGTTAAAAAAAATTCTAATTCTAAAAAAAATAAAATTGTATATTTTAAAAACAGTTTTCATGGAAGAACTTTAGGAGCACTCTCAATAAACGGATTTGAAAAATTAAAAAATCCTTTTAAAGAACTATTACCTAATTGTGTAGAATTAGAATTTAATAAATGTAATGAAATTGAAGAATATATGAACAACAATGGCGAGGAAGTTTTAGCGGTCTTTTTAGAAGTGATACAAGGTTCAGGAGGAGTTAACTCAATAAGTTCAAGTTTTTCAGAATTAATAAATAGATATCAAAAAAAGTGTGGGTTTTATTTAGTTTGTGATGAAATTCAGGCTGGATTAGGAAGAACTGGGAAGTTTTTTTCATTTCAACATTATAATTTAGATCCAGATATAATTACTTTAGGAAAATCTTTAGGAGGGGGATTACCATTAGGTGCTGCAATTTTCTTAAAAGATACAAAAAAAATTTTGAAAAAAGGAGATCATGGTTCAACATTTTCTCCTAATCCTATTGCTTTATCAGGAGCTCGTTTTATGATAGAAAATATTCCCAAATATTTAAATTCAATAAATAAAAAAAGCGAATATTTTTTTAAAAAATTAAAGAAAATAAATAATTCAAAAGTATTAGAAATAAGAGGAAAAGGATTAATGATAGGGATTAAACTTGATAACTCTTATCCCGAGTTGAAAAATAGAGCTTTTGAGAATAACTTATTGATTAATTTAGTTTCTAATAATTCAATAATAAGACTCTTACCCTCTTATAATGTTAAATATTCAGAAATTGACGAAATTATTGAAAAGATTAAAAAAATTTTGAAAAATTAAAAAGTTAATAACCATTATAGAGAACAAAAGTATTTGCTTTTGTTGCCTATAATTAAAAAAAAGACTTTAAATTAACCTCTCGATGGATTGGAGAGGTTTTTAATGTAGTGTAACAGCCAAGCCGAACTTTGCACGGCGTTACAGCACAGGCAAAAACATTCATCTTTTGCGTTAAACAATGGTTCAACAATGGTTCAACTACCGTTCAACTATCGTTCCCAAGGAGGCACGGCGTTACAGCACACATGACAACATTGGTCAGTAGAAAATTGGTTGGAAAAATCGTTAAAACGAGCATTAGTAATTAATTCCCCTCTTGAGGGGTGGCAACCGAAGGTTGACGAGGTGGACAGATTTTTGTAAACGCTTATAATAATGAAGTGGTAAACAATGGATAAAATAATTAGTTGGAATGTTGGCAAGGAAATGCTTTAAAAGCAAATGCTAATAATAATGAAGTGGTAAACATTGGATAAAATAAATCGCTCACAAGATCAAATTTTCTAAAAAACAGCTTTCGCTCGGTCAAAACTTGCTAAAAATAGCAAACTCGCTATGCTCAGACATGCTATTTTCTTACGCATTTTT
>CAYZNB010000137.1:0-8015 GCA_964478535.1 uncultured Thermotogaceae bacterium | reverse complement strand
TACGCTCAGACATGCTATTTTCTTACGCATTTTTTGATTCGCTCAATTGTTTTTTATACGAAAATTCTCAATTGCTCGCTACTTTATTTTATCCATATTTACTGTCAAAGCATTATAATAAAAAACTGTCAAAAGGCTCATTTCTCTTTTCACTATTTAAACGCTTCTCCATTTAATCAACTTTTCCTTTCTGCTTTCAATTTTGAACTTTTAACCGTTATTAGATTTTTTTGGCTAATCTATTTTACATAGAATCGAGATTTTTTTAGCCATAGTTAATTTTAATTAAGCAACATTTATTAAAATAAATTAAGAAATAATAAAAAACAAAATTCTTGATTATTTAAAAAATATAAAGAAAAAACAGAATATAATTTTAATTAAGTTCAAAAATTAGTTGTTTTGAAGGTTTTAAAAAACAAATTAAAAGTGTATAATATAGATAGAATAACTTTGCCATCGTTGGCATAATTTTTTAAAAGCTTTTGCCATCGTTGGCAAAAAATAAAAGGGGTGAGGATTTTGAAGAAATTAGGTATTTTTTTACTTTTCATCATGTTAGTGACGGGTTTATTTGGACAGCAGGTTGTACTTAACTATTATTATAACGCTATAGACCGTTCAATTATTGAATTGTTTGAAGCACAAAATCCGGATATAAAAATAAATTTAGTTGAAATGCCGGAAAACACAAATCAAAAATTACAGCTTATTCAAACTATTTTATTTGCAAAAGATAGTTCTATGGATTTATTTGATGCAGATGTTACATGGGCTCCTATTTTTTCATCGGCAGGTTGGGTAGCGCCTTTATCTAAACACTTCAGTGATATTGAACTTGATGCTTATTTACCGGGGCCTTTAAATTCAGTTACATATAATGATGAAATATGGGGTATTCCCTACAGAACAGACGCAGGTATTCTTTATTACAGAAAAGACTTGCTTGAAAAATATAACAAACCTGTTCCTGAAACTTGGGAAGAACTTGTTGAAACTTCTAAATATATTATGGTGAGAGAACCTGGAATGAAAGGGTTAAGCGGTTCTTGGGCACAATTTGAAGGATTAACATGTAATCTTATGGAAATAGTATGGAGTTATGGCGGAGAGGTTTTAGATGAAAATGGTAAAGTTATAATTAACTCTAAAGAAACTCTTGAAGCTTTGAAAATGATGGATGATATGATAAGCAAACATAGAATTATGCCTGATGGTATTGTTAATTTTTATTCAGGAGATGCTAGAGCAGTTTTCTTTGCCGGTAATTCTGTATTTTTAAGAGATTGGCCTACAGGATGGTTAAATTCTCAAAACCCAAGCGTTTCTAAAATTGTAGGAAAAGTTGGGATTTCAGATCTCCCAAAAGGCGATCCTATGGGTAGAAGTTATTCAACTCTTGGTGGATGGCAAGTTATGGTTTCAGAATATTCAAAAAATAAAGAGGCTGCGATAAGATTTGCAAAATTTAGAGCAGGATTACAAGCACAAAAAATAGGAGCAGTTAATTTATCTCATATACCAGCTTTAAAGAGTCTTTATAGTGATTTAGATGTTTTAGCTAAAATGCCTTTCATTCAAGATATGTATCCTGCTTTTTATAGTGCATATCCAAGACCAAAATCACCTTATTATGCAGAAATATCGAATATACTTCAAACAGAAACTCAAATGATGTTTGTAGGAAGAAAGACACCAGAAAGAGCTTTGAGAGATATGGAATTTCAGATTAAAATGCTTTTAGGGCAGTTTTAAATTAATCGGGGTAATTTACCCCGATTTTATATAAAGAGGTGTTGAGATGAAATATAAAATGAATAAAAGAGAAAAAATGGGTTATATATTTTTGCTTCCTTCAATCGTTTTAATGTTGGCGTTTATTATTTATCCAGTAATAAATACTGTATATTTATCTTTTTTCAATTACAGAATACAAACACTTTCGATGGGTAAAACTTTTGTAGGATTAAACAATTATAGAATGGCTTTTAATGATCCTAATTTTTTAGATGCAATTTCTTTTACTCTTATTTTTACGGTTGTTGCAGTTACGCTTGAAACTATTATAGGGGTTATGTTTGCATTAATAATGAATAAAAAAATGCCGGGTCAGGGAATAATTAGAACGGCAGTTTTAATTCCTTGGGCTATACCCACTATAATTTCAGGTCTTATGTGGAAATTTATGTATTCAGAACAGTATGGGGTTATTAATTACATATTTCAAAAGCTTATGATTATTCAAGAGCCTATACCTTGGTTATCTGATGCTTTTTTAGCGGGTGTTGCGACTATAATTGCGGACGTTTGGAAAACAACTCCTTATATGTCGTTGTTGATTCTTTCGGGGTTACAGACTATTCCACAAAATTTATATGAAGCTTCTTCTATAGATGGAGCTACAAAAAGACAGCAATTTTTTAAAATTACTTTACCTTTATTAAAGCCGGTTCTTTCTGTTGCGATATTATTTAGAGTTATAGCAACTTTTAGAATATATGACCTTGTAGCGGCATTAACTAATGGAGGCCCTGCAAATGCAACTCAAAGTTTGACTTTATATACTATAAGAACATATTTTAATTTTGGAAATATTGGTTATGGTTCAACTCTTGCTACTATAACACTTCTTATTTCTTTATTAATAAGCTTGTTGTTTTTAAAATCTTTAAGAGCAAAATTGGAAAAGGTGTGATATTTTATGAAAAAACCAATAACAATTAAAAAAATCATTGTAACTATTTTATATATATTCTTTTTTGTTTTTTTTGTAGGCACAATCGTTTTTCCTTTTTTCTGGCAATTTTTAAATTCATTTAAAACACAGAGAGATTTATTTTCAATTCCTCTAAATTTTTGGCCTACTGAATTTACTTTAGATAATTACAGAGAAGTTTTTTCAAAACAACCTTTTTTAGATTATATAATAAATAGTTTTGTAATTGCTGGAATTAGTACAATTTTTTCAATAGTTATAGGAGCAATGGCGAGTTATTCTATTTCAAGAACTAGAATAAAGTTTAAAAAGATTTATCTTTTAATTCTTTTAAGTATTACACTTTTGCCGCCTATAACAATTGTTAATCCTGTTTATATGCTTATAAAAAATTTGAATTTACTCAATACTTTTTGGGGACTAGCTTTGGTAAATACTATTTTGACTTTGCCTACATCAGTGTGGTTTTTATCAGGTTTTTTTGAAACTATTCCTGTAGAGCTTGAGGAAAGTGCAATGATAGACGGTGCTACAGTTTTTCAGAGTTTTTATAAAATCATAATTCCTCTTGTTTCACCGGCTGTTTTCACAGTTAGTATTTTAGTTTTCATAGCTTCATGGAATCAATATTTATTTGCTCAAATATTAAATCCTTTAAGAATTAGAAGAACTATAACCGTTGGAATTACATTGTATCAAACCGATCATGTTATACCTTGGGGAACTTTATCTGCAGCATCTATAATAGTTACAGTTCCTTTGATAATTCTTGTTTTAATTCTTCAGAAAAAAATTATTTCTGGACTTTTGGATGGCGGGGTTAAAGGATGATAATAAATGACTATAATCCAGGGGGTTATACAAGAAAAGAGCTTAAAGGATATTTACAATATTTGAGATATGAATATGCAGAATTAAAAATAGATAAATCAAAGGGAAATAATTTGGTTTTTAGCTCTGAAATTGAAGAAATGTTTGAAAATGGTATAATTGATAAAAATCAAAAAAATTATTATATAATTAAAATAAGTGATTTTTTTAATGATTTTGAAAGTTTTGATAAATTTTCTGATGAAGAGATATATTATTCTTTTTCTAAATTTAAAGAAAATATATATTTGAAAGAAATGAAATCTTTTTTAATGAGTAAAAAAGCAGTTTTATTGGAAAAGGCAAAAAAAGAATGTGAAAAATTAAATGATATAAAAAAATTGATAAAAAAAATGATTCATTACGATACAGTTGAAGAAAATATAGTAATAAAAGATAAATTTTATGAAATTGAAAATCTTATCAAAGATATACATAATACGGATTCTCTGAATATAATTTTTGGTAATTATTTGCAAACACCTTTTTTAGAAAAATTTATTGAATATTTTAAAGACAAAAAAATAAAGTTATTTTTAAAAAATGAACGAGTATATGATGAACCTTTGTTTGATGAGTTTATTCAAAAAGATAATATAGTAAAAATAAAATATGTTTCTAAAAATGCAGGGATAAATATAAGAGAAATAGAAAGTGAAATAAAAAAAGGGTTGATTTTAGTTTTCGATGAAGTTTCACTAATTAATTTCAACGGATTAATGAATCAAGATTATTATGTTCTTTCAAAAATAAAAGATTTAAAAACACAGAGATATGTTGGGGTATATAATTTAAATACTAAAAAAGTGAATACGATTTTAAAGAAGATAAGAAAAAGTGGAAAAACAATTTTTTCAGGTGTTGAAAGAACCTATAATACAATATATCCTTTTAAAAAAGAAGGATATTATAATCAATATTCAGAAACTTTTGACTATAATAATTTTTCAGAAATTCAAGTCGATAATAATGAAAATATTTTTTTAACAAAAGAAAAGTTTGTTGAGCGAGTTATCCTGAATTATTTAAAAGAAAAAAAAGTTAATTATATAAATTCTTATTATTCATTAGAAAATTATGAGAAAACGAATTATATTCCAAATAAAGATTATGATGGAGTGCTTGTAAAAGGTATATATATTAAAGATGTTTCGAGTTATGAAATAACTCCTATAATAGCTCAAAACAAAAATAAAGATCTTATAAATATTAGAGAAGAAGTAGATAAAGATGGTTTTTATATAAATTTCCTTTATTTTGCAACTCCAAAAATAATAAGTTTGTATAACTCTTTTAGAAACGATAAAGAGCATTTAAAAGAAAAAGATTTTTATATAGACTATTTTTTTGACGGGAAAAATGAAACTTTTCCTTTATACAACAAAGGTGCTGTATTATTTACTAAGGATAATAAAATTGAATTTGAAAGAATTAAAGCTGAATCAGGAGAAATTTCAATAGGCGGATATCGTATAAATTTCGATAAAAAAAATATAAATAATGAAAAAGCATCAGTAAATATAATAACACCGTTATCAGCAGAAAAAAACGAACAGAAATTCAGATATTATACATTAAAAAAAGGGAAAGATAGATTCAACATAGTTATTGCAAATAATAAAATAGTAACAATAAAATTTTCAACAGTTCAAATCCCCTCTTTAGGATTTGTTATTTCTTTAAATAAAGAAGAATTCAAAAAGTTTTCAAAAATAGTAACACTAAAAAAAACTAAAGAGTATTATGAGCCTTTAGAATCATTTCAAATAAACATAAAAATAAACAGAGATAAAAATTATAAGTATATTTATGGTGGAGGAACACTGCTTTTTAAAAATGGTGTAAATCTTGTTGAAAATGAAGAAAAAACTTTAAAAAATTTTGAAGAAGAAGGATGGTATAATCCTCTTTCAATGCAAACACAAGAAACACAAGTTCAAGAATGGGTGAGAGGGCCACGAGCCATTATAGGGAATGATGATAAAAATGGATTTTTTGTATTGACTTTTTCTGGAAGAACGAAAGAAAGTAAAGGCGTGAGATTTGACGAAATAATTAAAATTACAGAAAAAGAAATTAAAAATATAAAAAACATAATGAATCTTGATGGGGGCGCATCAGTTTGTTTTGGTCTAATGTATAAAAAAGAGTTTTTTGAAGTGTCTTATCCATGTACTTCGAATTATACTTCTGCAGGAATGGTGAGACCTGTAAATTCAATGTTATTAATAAGAAAGTAAGGTGAAAATTATGAAAAACACAAAACTCACGATAAAAGATATTTCAGAAATGACAGGCTTTTCTATAAGGACTGTATCAAGAGTTATAAATAATGATGATAATGTAAAAAAAGAAACTCGAGAAATAATTGAAAAAACTTTGGGAGAAACAGGTTTTCAGACTAATATATTTGCAAAGAATTTAAGAAAAAAATCTATGAATAACATAATGGTTGTTATTGAAAAACAAAAAAATACATATCCTGGACAATGGTACAACATATTATTTCAAAAGATAATTGATAGATTGTCTGAATTTAATTACAATATTTTTTTGACAGAGTATATTCCAGAACAAAAAGAACCGTTAAATGGAATACAATTTTTAAAATCAGGTTTTGTAGATGGAGCTATATTATTTAATATCAAAGAAAAAGATAAAAAAATTAAATTGTTTAAAGAGGCTTCAATACCTTTTGTGACTATTGAAAAAGATAAAAAAGCTGATAATCCATATGTATGTACAGATAATTTTTTTGGGATTTATAGAGCGGTAGAACATCTTGTAAATACAGGAATAAAAGATATAAAAATGCTTATAGGTAATTTAGGATATACTTTAAATAATGAAAGAAAAAATGGTTTCATTAAAGCATTTGAAGATTATAATTTAAAATTCGATGCTTCAAATATAATTTCAGATATAAGAACATTTAAGGATACTTACGAATATTGTAAGAATACAGAAAAACTACCTGAAGCTCTTATAATATCAGGAGATGAAAAAGCTTTTGGGGCTATAAAAGCTTTACATGAAAGAAGAATAAAAATACCTGAAGAAATATCAATAATAGGGTACGATAACATTCCTTTGTCTGAATTTACAACTCCAGCGTTGACTACTATTGAACAACCAGCAGATGAAATTGCTCATACTGCAGCAGATATTTTAATCAATCTTATAAGAAAAGAAAAAGTACAAACACAAGTAACTTTACCTGTTAAATTAATAAAAAGAGAAACCACGAGGTGATTTTATGAAATATGCAATGGTTATAAATATATATTTTACTACAAAAGAAAATGAAAAACATCCTTTTGACCATCCGACTCCGTTAGATAAATATGAAGAATTAAACACTTTTGAAGAAACGTTGAAAAGTATAAATGAAATGAATGAAGTGAAAGATGAAGTTCTTACACTGTATATTTTTGCAGCAGCTTCAGGAGAAATTACGGAGAAAGATAAAATTATAAGAAAAAAAGTAGAACAATCGTTAAGTAAATCTAAATACAATTGGAAATTGTATACAAATTCGGATATAGAAGAATATAAAAATAAATATAATTCTAATTTTTTTAGCATGAAAGGTTATCCCGAAATAAGAAATCAAGGGTTTATAATACCTCTTATGAATAAAGAAGATGTTATTATTCAAATTGATGATGATGAACTTTTGCGACCAGAATATTTTGAAACTTTTGTTGATTTAATTAAATGTAATTCAGATAAATTTTTGATTACAGCACCATATGAAAAAAATGGAACTGTTAGAATATTGGGTGAAGATCCGGTGAAATCATGGAAAAAATTTTCGGCAATGGATTTAGATATAGTTAAATTATCTAAAGATAACACTTTAAAAGAAACAACATTCGGTTTTGGTGGCAATATGGTAATTAGAAGAGAATTTGCTGAAAAGATGTTCTATCCTTTAGATGTTCCCAGAGGTGAAGATTTTTCACTTCTTCTTGCTTCAAGACTTATTTATGAAAATGGAAATGAATATGCAGGAATTAAAGAAAAAGATGGAAGATATAAAACGTATTATATTCCGGATAAAAAAGTTACTATAATACATAAACCTCCCGTTGAAGCAAAAAAAGATATTTTATATTATATAGAAAAAAATTTTAAAAGGTTTATAATGGAATGGAATATGTTTAAAAATCAGGATAAACTAAAAATAAATGATTTAAAAGAGCTTTCGAACTATCTTTATTATATGATAGGATATGAAGATATAAAAGAATATACGAAAATTGTTATGAATGAAGTTAAAGAAAAATATCCAAATTCTGAAACGCTTGAAAAAGAATTGTTAGATTTTGCAGATTTATGGACAAAAGAAAATAATAGATTTGAAGATTATAAAAAACTTCAAAAAGAATATATTGATTTAATAAATAAAATAGTTGGCTAATTTAGC
>CAYZNB010000136.1:0-8051 GCA_964478535.1 uncultured Thermotogaceae bacterium | reverse complement strand
ATTGTTTTTTATACGAAAATTCTCAATTGTTCGCTACTTTATTTCATCCATATTTGCCGTCAAACCATCATAAAAAAAGACTTTAAATTAATTCTCTTCTTGACAAGGTGGACATGTTTTTAATGTAGTGTAACAGCCACGCTGAACTTTGCACGGCGTTACAGCACATATGGCAACATAAATATTTTTATAGATAGTTTTAGGAAAAGCATAAATTAGTTTTTATACGAAAATTCTCAATTGGTTGCTACTTTATTTCATCCATAATTTTCATCAAGGCATTATAAAAAAATTTGTTTCTCTTCAAATTTTAGGAGTATTTTTCTTTTTAACCTTTATACATTTTAAACACTTTTCCATTTCATCAAACGAACTTATTATCCTTAATTACTTTTAAACTTTTAAGTATTAATTGATTTTCCAGATCAACTTTAAATTCTTTTCGTAAGAGGTGGATAAGATTTCAAATGAACTAAAAAAACAGGCTATAAGCCTGTTTTTTTACATATATTTTTTTAAATATTTCCCTGTAAAAGTATTTGCATTAATAACATCTTCCATTGAGCCTTCTGCAATTACATATCCACCACCGTTGCCGCCCTCAGGGCCTAAATCTATGATGTGGTCAGCATTTTTAATAACATCAATATTATGTTCTATTACTATAATAGTATTTCCTACTTCAACTAATAAATTTAATACAGATATAAGCTTTCTAACGTCTTCAAAATGTAGTCCGGTTGTAGGTTCGTCAAGAATGTATATTGTTTTTCCAGTGCTTCTTTTTCTTAATTCTGAAGTTAATTTTATTCTTTGTGCTTCTCCTCCTGATAAAGTTGTAGCGGGTTGTCCAAGTTTTATATATCCTAATCCCACATCTTGCAAAATTTGCATTACTTTGTATATATGAGAAATATTTTGAAAGAAATCACTTGCTTCATCTACGCTCATATTAAGAATTTCAGAAATATTTTTATTTTTATATTTTACTTTTAATGTTTCTTTATTATATCTATGGCCTTTACAAACATCGCAAGTGACGTATACATCAGGCATAAATTGCATTTCTATTTTTATAACTCCGTGTCCTCTGCAAGATTCGCATCTTCCGCCTTTAACATTAAAGCTAAATCGACCTTTTGAATATCCCCTTATTTTAGCTTCTTGTGTCATCGCAAATAAATCTCTTATATAATCAAAAACACCTGTATATGTTGCAGGGTTACTTCTTGGAGTTCTTCCTATAGGGCTTTGATCTATTGAAATTATACTGTCGATAAATTCAAGCCCTTCTATAGTTTCATAGCTTCCTGGTTTTGTTTTCGAATTGTAAAAATGTTTAGATAATGCAGGATATAAAGTATCCATGATTAAAGAGGATTTTCCGGATCCTGAAACGCCTGTTACTGCAATAAATTTTCCTAGAGGGAATGAAACATCAATATTTTTTAAATTGTTGTGAGAAGCTTTTTTTATTATCAATTGTTCTTTTTTATCAACTCTTTTTTTATCAAAAATTTCTATTTTAGCTTTTCCTGTTAAATATAGACCTGTTAGCGATTTTCCGGGTTTTTTTAGTAAGTTTTTAGTTGTACCTTGATAAACTACTTCGCCACCGTTAACTCCAGCTCCAGGACCTAAATCAACAATGTAATCTGAAGATTTAATAACTTCTTCATCGTGTTCTACAATTATTATAGTGTTTCCAAGGTCTTTAAGTTTGAAAAGAGTGTTTATTAATCTATCGTTATCTCTTGAATGAAGCCCTATTGTTGGTTCGTCTAAGACATAAGTTACTCCTGTTAATCCTGAGCCTATTTGAGTTGCAAGGCGGACTCTCTGAGATTCTCCTCCAGATAAAGTGCTAGAATTTCTTCCAAGTGAAATATAGCCTAATCCGACATCAACTAAAAAGGTTATTCTCATTTTTATTTCTCTTAAAAGCTCATGAACTACTTGTATTTCAAAATCGTTTAATTTAATTTCGTTAAAGAAATTATTTAATTTATCTAAGGGTTTTTCGGTTAAATCAAAAATATTGTAATTCTGTATTCTTACGTTGAGAGGTTCTTTTTTTAACCTTTTTCCACCACAAGTTTGACAAGTTGACTGTATTAAAAAGTTTCTTTCGATCCATTCTTTAATGTCTTTTGATCCAGTTTCATGGTATCTTCTATGATACCAGTTTACCATTCCTTCAAAGGCTCTTTTGAAAGTGTGTGTGTGGCCGTCATTATTTTGATATTTAAAATTTATTTGTTTATCTGTACCATAAAGAAGTGCATCGGTAGCTTTTTTATTCATATCTTTTAATAATGAAGAAGTATTTTCACCAAATGATTCAACTACAGATTTCATCATTTGAATCATATATGTATCTTTTCCCATGTTTAAAACAGCACCATTATCTAATGATTTATTAAAATCAAATATAAAATCTGGTTCAATTTCAAGTTTGAATCCTAAACCATGACAATCGGGACACGCTCCGTAAGGGCTGTTAAATGAAAATATTTTAGGGGTTATTTCAGGAAAACTGTAACCACAGCTTGGGCAAGTCAACATTTCAGAGAAAGTTTTACTTTTTAAAGTGGTTTCATTTTCATCAACGTTTCTAACTTCAACTAATCCACTGCCTTCTTTTAAAGCAATTTCAATTGCTTCATATAATCTTTCATGATTTTCTCTTTTTAATTTTAATCTATCGATTAATAGATTAATGGTGTGTCTTTTTGTTTTTGATAAAGAATTAATGTTTTCTATATCTTCAATTTTGCCGTCTATTTCAAGTCTTCTAAATCCTGATGTTTTCATTCCTTCAAGTTCTTTTTTAAATTCTCCCTTTTTTTCTTTAGCTATAGGAGAAAAAATATAGATTCTTGAGTCTGTTTCAAAGTGATTATAAATATTTTCTATTATTTCATCTATTGAAGAACTTTCAAGTAATATGTTGCAGTCAGGACAATATGCTTTTCCTATTCTTGCATAAAGAACTCTCATATAATCATAAATTTCTGTGATAGTTCCAACAGTAGAACGAGGGTTGTTGCTCACTGATTTTTGTTCTATTGCAATAGCGGGAGATAGTCCTTCAATAAATTCGACATCTGGTTTTTTTAAATCTCCTAAAAATTGTCTTGCATAAGAAGATACGGATTCTAAATATCGTCTTTGTCCTTCTGCGTAAATAGTATCTAATGCAAGTGTAGATTTTCCAGAGCCAGATAAACCACTTATTACAACCATTTTATTCTTTGGTATTTTAACGTCAATATTTTTTAGATTATGCTCTCTTGCACCTTTTATAGTAATAAAATCATTCATAAATTTCTCCTTTCGGCAGATTAAGTTATACATTCATATTATAACATTTTTTTTATAAAAAATCAATATTTTGAATAAAAAATATGAAGCTTATTCCAGAAATATTATTTTTAATTTTATATTCTATATTATGTTTTTTAAATATTTCTGAGATTATAGATAATCCGAGACCTGTTCCACCATATTTTCGGTTTCTAGAATTTTCTAAACGAAAAAATGGTTCCCAAATTTGTTCAAAAAAATTTTCCGGGATATTATTTCCATCGTTATATATGAAGAATCTTATTTTTTCTTTATTTTTATATGCGGATAAAATTATTTTGCCCTTATAATTTACAAAATTTATGGCGTTTGAAAAAAAATTGTCTATTATTTGTTCTAACATTCTTTTATCAAAAGATATAGTTTGTTCTTCATCTATAAATAAAGAAAGGTTTATCTTTTTTTGTTCTATATCAAGTGAGTATTTTTCTATTATTTTTTTTATAAAAGCTTTTATATATATTTTTTCAATATTTTCAGTTGTGTAAGTTATAGATAAATAATTAAAAAAAGCATTTATTAAATTTTTCAATTTTTCCGTTTCTTCAATTATTATATTAGTGTATTTTTCTCGTTTTTTTTCGTCTTTTCCCTTTTCTTTTAAACCGTAAGCATAACCATTTAAAATAGTGATAGGTGTTTTAAGTTCGTGGCTAATGTTGGAAATATATAATTTTTGTTTGTTATTAATTTCTTCGTAAAGTTTTAAATCGCTTTTTAGTTTTTTTATAGTCGTTTCAAGCTTTAATGAAAGGGAAGTAATGTTTAGTGCAAGAGAGTTAAATTCATCATTTGATTTAAAAATAATTTGTTCTGAAAAATTTAGTTCAGAAATTTTTTTGGTTATATTTGAAATTTTGCGAATTTTATTTGCAGTTATATTAGAATAAGTTATTATAATTAAACTCAAAATTATGATTAGTATTAAAAAAACTAAAAAGTAAAATTGATTGAATAAATCAATTGTATCTTTCATATTTGACAGAGAAAGTGCGATACTTATTGTTTTATAATTTTTTTTAAATGTTCCTATTAAAATATCTGTTTTTAATTTTGGTTGTGTATAAATTTGATAATATGTTTTACCTTCTATTATTTTTTTTATATTGTCTTCTATTATCCATATTTTTGTTAGTAATAGTCTTTTTTCGCGGAATCCTATCCTTAACAAATGATTAAATTCATTTTCAGGTTCGATAAAATCAAAAATATTTATTACAGTTTCTCCATCAGACTCAAATTCTTCTATATCTGTTGATGTGTATTCATTATATTTAAAAAAATCAATTGTTTTAAAAAGTTTATTTCTTTTTTGAAATATATAATATTTTTCTAAAAATATATTGCTTATAATGAATACACATATAAAAACGATTATCATAAAAAGATTGATAAACAAAAAATTTTTAGTTTTTAATTTCATCATTCACCTCAAAGATATAACCAAAACTTCTTATTGTTTTTATAAAATTTTTTCCAATTTTTTTTCGTAATGATTTAATATGAGAATCTACAGTTCTTATGTCTCCAAAATAATCAAAGCCCCAAACTTCATTTAAGATTTTTTCTCTTGATAACGTTATATTTTTATTTTGTATAAAAAATTTTAATAATTCGGTTTCTTTAGGAAATAATATTACTTCAACATCATTCACATAAGTTTTTGTAGTGTTAAAATTTATTTTTAAATTTTTATAAGAAAATATTTCTACTTTCGGGAAACATCTGTTTATTAAAGCATCAACTCTTAATACTAACAATTTAGGGTTGAAAGGTTTGGCTATAAATTCATCAGCACCATTTTTAAAACTTTTAATTTGATCTTCGTCAAGTGTTTTCGCAGTTAAAATGAGTATTGGAATTGAAGAGAGCTTTCTTATATCTCTACATAATTCCATGCCATCTTTTAATGGCAACATCCAATCTAATATTATTAAGGAATATTTTTCAGAGAAGAATTTTTCATATCCTTCCATACCATTTTCTGCTTCGGAAACTATATAATTTTCATCAATAAGATAATCTTTTATAAGATTTCTAATTTTTTCATCATCTTCAACGATTAAAATTTTATGTCTCATGTTTTAACCTCCAATAATATAATACACTTTATATATATATAAAAAGTAACCACTTTTATATTTTTGTGGTTACTTTTTAACGATTATTTTTAAGGTGTATATATTTTTAAATTATTATTTTCAAAATCTATTATCAATATTGATTTTGCGGGTATTTCTGTATTTTTGAATTTATAAATGGAATTACTGAAATTTAGAATCATTTGAACTTTATTTCCATATACAATTGATTGTATATTTCTGTCTTCAGATAAAATTTTAAATTCAGTTATTTTTTCGAGTGTCAGTTTCTTGTGCAAAGGTGAAAAAATTTGATAATGATTTAAAATAGTTTCTTTTTGTTTATTTAAAGTATCAAGATTTAAATGGTATAGTGGTGGTGAGTTATAGAATATTTCAACTAGCTTATTGTTTATTATTTGATTAGAAAATTTTAAGCTTGAATAACCCCAATGGTGTGTTGAAATTACACTGTCATTAAAAATTATTTCGAATAAAGGTAATCTAAATTTAAAGTCATAATAAACATATTCGTATAATTCTTTCAGTTTTACTTGTTTTGTAAAAATTGCAGGGTCTTGAGGTGGCCAATATCCACCAAGATAATATTCGGAATTTCTATCGAGTCGCATTTCTTCATCCGCCCAAACTAATACGGGTGTCAGCATCCCATGATTAAAATGGATGTATGGGGCAGAATAAAATACACCTCTTTCAGTTCCTAAAACCATATTATAATTATTTTTTATTAATTCCATTCTTTCTATTCTTTCTATTAAATCTTCATACTTATTGTATGAATGTAAAGGGTTATAATTATCAAATAATTCGCCGTAGCCATCTACGTCTAAAAAATAAGAATTTAGATTCATATTTTCCAAAATGTATTCAATTCTTTTTGTTACATAAGGTTTAGCAGCAACGGTACTAAGTCGTTTTCCTTTTTGAGCAAAACCTTTCATAACAGTTCCATCTTCTTTTATTATTCCGCCATGAGTATACAATTCTTTATCAAATACAGCAGTTTCTTGATCAGAATTTATATCGTGAACCGATCCGTAGGAATCATAAATGCCTATTAGATAATTATTTTTAACAGCTAGATCTACAAATTCTGGCCTGAATAACCCGCCTTCCCAATGACTCATTCCAAGCCATAATCTATCTAATCCTGAGTTTTTTAAGTTGTTTATCATATTTAAAGAGGCGGCATCACCAAAGTTTTCAAAGTTATTTAAATAAGGTTTAAAAGTATGATAAAATAATAAACTATTCAATCTATATAATTGTGAATCATTTAGATTGTCTATTTTTTTATCTAATAATTCTTTTATTTCTGATATTTCATTAAAATTCTTAAAAATATTTTCGTTATAAAGATTTGCTTTTTTCAAAATTTGATTTATAGAATTAACGATATTTCTTTTTATATATAAATAAGGATTTCTTGTGTTTTCCATGCTTTTAATTTCTAGTTTTGTTTGGTTATCTAAAAGATTATAAAAATATTTCGCTTGTACATTATCTGATAAAATAAAGGTGCAGAAATCGCTGTAATTTTTAATGTCATATATAGATAAAGCTTGTGTAGCATGAAAATAAATATGTGCAGCACCTAGCAAAAGTTCAGATTTGGGATTTTCTTTAATTTTTTCTTCAAAAGAAATAAATTGATTGTTTTCTTCTAACATTTTTCTATAAATATGTGCAACTTCTGTTGGATCGTCTTTTCCTATATGAATTTCAAAACCGTATTCTTTTTCGGTATTATTTTTTTTAAAATCATGGTTTATACTCATAAATAAATTGTTATTTATATTTTCAAAAATGATTGTATTATAAATTAAATTAGTGAAGAAAAAGTTTAAAGTATATCCTTTCATATCTAATGCAAAAGCTGGAAAAGATAAACCTTCCATTGAATCTATTTCATTATTATATTTTGTTAAAAATTCTAACCAATTTTTATCGTTATAAGGGATATAACTTCCTGTAGAAAAAGGAATGATAAAAGCATCTAATTCGGAATCTTTACCTATTATAGGCCAAGTCATACTTTTATCTTTTAAAGATTTGGAGTTAAAAGATATTTTTTCGTTTTCAATTTTAAAAGAAATTTCAAAATTATTATTATCTTTTAAAAATATTATTTCATGATCAGTTTTTTTTATTAATTCAAAATCAGTTTCTTTTTGTGAATAAGATATTCTTGCCCAATTATTGTTGATTTTTGCAGTCATTTCTAAAGTTGCTGGAAAAATATTCACCGTAATATAATTGTTTTTTAAGATGAATTTTTCTGAAAAAATGGTTGTGCTTAATACTAATAAAAATAATGAAAAGATAATTTTTTTCATATATAACCTCCTAATAAAATTGTTTTCAGAAAATTATATATGAGGTATTTGATAGTTTTGTGAAAATATAATATTTTGGTTCTATGTAAAAAATAGTATGTCGCATAATAATTTATAGTCAGTTGGTAAGGAAAAACAAAAAATGTTTAATTGGTTAAACGTTTAAATAGCTAAAAGTTGCAAGTGATACAAAATTTTTTTATTATAACTCCTTGAAGGTAAATATGGATGAAATAAAGTAGCGAAC
>CAYZNB010000135.1:0-8052 GCA_964478535.1 uncultured Thermotogaceae bacterium | reverse complement strand
CAGATAACATGACGGCACCCTTTCTAAAAAATTAAGAAATAGGTTGAAAAATTACGATAATATAGAAATAACATTACGAAAAAACAAGTTGTTTTCTGTAATTCTTATTTGGTATGGGTTATATCATATTCGTGTTTCTTAAGTTTACGTCATAGAGTAATTAGTGGAATCTGAACTGATACCGATTAAAAGAAATAGAGGTTACCAACCCTGCCCAAAAAAAATGGAATAATGAATACCGTATAAAATGTAATATTAATGGTAAAAGTTATCATTAATTTATTAAACAGATTTTCTAAAAATAATTTAATTTAAAGGGAAAAGCCAATAATATATACAAAAAATTTATGTTTTTTTGAATTTCTAAAAATAAGCTTGATTTATGCAAATAATCTTATTTTATAGAGGGAGGAAATTAAGATGGAAATAAGTAATAAGTTATTAATTACAATATATCTAAATCAAAAAATTGTATTTGATATGCTTGCAACATTAGAAGATGGGTTCTCACAATTATCCGAGATTACTAGGTCAGAAATAGATACAAAAAATAAAGAGTCAAATATCGGAGGGTCTGTAGGCGTAAGTAATGTATTCGCATTCTTGGGAATTAATTTTAACGCAAACAAAAAATCTGCTTCAATCGGTGAAAATTCAGAAACCATGGTGGCAACTAAAATACATACTCCGTCATCGCTTTTTGTAAAGTTATATAATAAATTAGAAGAGCTTAATAAAATTAATAGAATCTCAGAATTTTCAGATTTACAAAAAATTAAAACGGGCGATTTTGTAGAATTTAAAGGCACCTTAATTAAAAACCCATTAATTTCTACTTTTGAGTCTTTTAGTAAGATGATGGAATTAGTTTATTCTTTCTCTGATTCTCCTATAGGAAAAGGAATGTCTAAACAATCGCAAGGAATAAATAAAAATGAATATCAAAAAATAAAAAAGCAAATAGATTTATTTACAAGTGCTCTTACTGTTGATAACACTTTTGATATTATTTGTGAAATAGACAATAATTTAACCTCGGTTGTAAATGTTTACAAAAATTACTTTTTCAATAAAAATTTAAATGAAATAATTGATGGAGAGTATACAGTAATTGGTAAAGTTGTAAAAATTTCTTTTGCCAAAGACGGAAATTCTATTAACCTCCTTAGAAATACTGGATTAAATCTTGCGAAAAAGGAGCTTATGGATAAAATGTTTCAAGGTTTTAAATCTAGTGAAATGTCTTCTGCTGGAATGGATATTCCTGATTTTTCAACTATTATTGAAAACGATGCAATGTTGGTAATTCCAATATGTATTTATACTTAACATGCTTCATATTTAATTCACATAACAGGAAGTGTTTTATTGTGTTACTTCGGTTCTAGCATATTCGGTAATTTTTCAATCATAAATAGGCACGGAACTTTGGTGAATTGCAGGTGCAGGATAGAAAAATCAAAAACTCTACTAAGAAAATATTATCTAAAGTCGTCCTGAATTCATAAAATATGATATATCTTCAAATTTGAAGAAGATATAATTATAATTTAAACATATTTTTTTACATAGAATCTAAATTTCAACTTAAATTTGCTCAACTTTTTTGTCTCATTATACAATCTTCGTATAATTTCTCTGGATTTTAGATTGTATCAATAGCATTTTTTTCATTTTATTACGGTTTAAAAAAATATGAATCAGGAAATTTAATAACAAAAAAAATGTAGAGGTAAAAACCTCTACATTTTTTATTTAAAAACCCATTTTAGTAAGCCATTCAGTTAAAAATAATTCTCTTTTTTTATTGTCTTTTATTTCTTTATCCATAATTAATTTGCCAGAAACTTCACCATCTTTTAAAAATATAATTCTATCAGTTTTTGAAGCTACTTTTACATCATGTGTAACTAATAAAACAGTTGTTCCATCTTTGTTTATTTGAGTAAACAAATTCATAATTTCTTCAGAAGATTTAGAATTTAATGCACCAGTTGGTTCATCACCAAAAATTATTTCAGGATTGTTTATTAACGCTCTACATATTCCGACTCTTTGAAGTTGTCCGCCAGAAGCTTGATTAATTTCGTTATTAAGAAGATTTTTTATCCCCGTTTTTTCTGAAAGTAATTCTGCTTTTTTATTAATTAATTTTTTTGGAGATTTGTTCAAATTATATGCAGGAAGAACTATATTATCCATAATATTTAAATTTTTTAAAAGATGAATATTTTGAAAAACAAAACCCATTTTTTCAAGTCTGATTTTAGAAAGATCTTTTTCATTTAAATCTGATAAGTTTTTATTTTCAAAAAAAACTTTACCAGAACTAACTTTATCCATACCGCTTATACTATATAAAAGAGTTGATTTGCCAGAACCTGAAGCGCCCATAACAGATATGAACTCACCTTTTTTTATTTCGAGATTGATATTTTTTAAGACTGTAATTTTATTTTTTTTATCAAGAATAAATTCTTTACTTAAATTTTCTGTTTTTATTAAATTCACCATTTTTTCCTCCTACTCATTTACTATATCTGAAATTGAAGTTTGTTTTATTTTATTAAGTGCAGTAAAAGCTGAAAAAATTACTACACTAAAAAGTACTAACGGCATTAAAAAGTATGAGAAAAATGGTTTAATAGTAAAATTAAATCCAAATGCTCCTAAATTTTCCATAATTAATCTAACAAGATTTAATCCTAAAGTATTTGCAAAAATTGTACCTATAATTATACTTATAAACAAAACTAAAAAAGAAATTATTATATATTGTTTTTTAATTTCTGAATAATTAAAAATTATGCTTTTCATTATAGTTATTTGAACATTATCTTTTGCAATAATCATTTTTAAAAATAATACAGTTATTAAAATAGCTACTGAAAGAGAAATCAATATAGAAATAATAGTTATAAAAGTCATTTGAGAAATAATATTATCAAAAGTTTGATTCATATAATCTTCAATTAATGTCACTTTCCCAGGATTCATTATTTCAGAATATTCATTAGACTTTAATTTCTTATCTGCTGAACTATTAAAATTTACATTGAAAATATATCTTAAAATTTTGTCGTTTTCGGAAATGATATTTAAAGCTTTAGCTCCTTTTCCACCATTTGTTATATCCTGATAAATTCCACTTATCATCATTTTTTTTACTTGATTATCAACAATAATCTCTACTTCTTCTCCTATATTTTTGTTAAAATCTTTTGCAATTAAATAAGAAAGTGCAATTTCATTTTCATTTGAAGGAGAATTTCCATTAATATATTCAAGAGGGAAAACTTCAAAATTTCCTACTTCTACATTTATATTTTCAAGATTTCCTTCTGAATTCAACATTTTCAACATATAAGTTTTGTATGCACTGAATATTTCTATAGAATCATCATTTTCAAGATTTTCAATAATTTTATGATATTCCATTTCAATATTTTCAGATACTTGCAAATCAATTCTAAGATCACATATACCAACACCCATGTATTTTATAAATGTTGGAGATTTTGCTGTACTTAACAAATTAACAGGAAGAATTATCATAAAAACACATAAAATAAAAACGCTGAATAAAAGAATAAATGTTTTTTTCTTTTGCAAAATATAATTTAAAGCCATAAATATATTTAAACTCAGAAATTTATTATTATGTAATTTAATCAACCTTTTTCCATTTCTTTCATTGCTTTTTACATATCTTATAGCATCTATTGAACTAATTTTATTTATTTTTCTAAAAATAAGATTACTAAAAAAATAAACTATTAAAAATATTAAAATTAATAAAAATATTGGAATTAATTTCGTGAAAAATGTATTATCAGTTTTTCCAAAATAAATAATGATATTTGAAAAAAATAAATCAGTAGTTAAAAGAGAAATAACATATCCAAAAGCTAATGCACTAATTGATAAAACTATATATTTAATCATGTAAATTTTCTTAATATAATTTAACTTAATCCCAATAGCTTTCATTACACCTATTTCCTTAAAATCTTCTTCAAGAGAAGATAAAATTGTAAATCTTATACATAAAAGAGAAATAACGATTAAAATAAAACTAACAAAAATAATTATTGCCGCTGTAAACCCTTCAGTTAAACCATTCATCAATTTTAAAAGTGATATATCTATAGGAATTCCGTTTTTAGGTAAATCAGAACTAATATATTCATTATTTAAAACTTTAATATCTTTTTCTTCATTAACTAAAAATTCTATAACATGCTCCGTATCGCCTATAAAATTAATATTTTCTTTAATAAATATATAATCTTCTTCATTAACTAAAAACCTTTTTGAACTAACTATTACAGGATTCATCATAGAATCTCTTACAAAAGAAACCACTTTTAATCTCATTTGAAAATGCTCTTTTTTTATGATTAAATAATCTCCAACTTTAATATTATTTTGTTGTAAAAAGTATGCCGGAATACCTATTTCTCCCTTTTTTATCAATGCTTTCTCATTATTTAAATCAAGTAAAAAATCAAATTTTTCATTTTGAACTACAAAATTAAAATCCATAATACTTTCAAACTCAGAAATTTCACTTTCTCCAAAATAAATATTACTATTATCAATTTTCATAAATTCTACTATCTGATAATCAGTAACTAAAGAATTTTCTTTTGCCCATAATTCAATTTGTTCTTTTTCAGATAAAGTTAAACTACCCAAATGCGTATGCGAAAAATGTGGAGTACGCGATTTTTCAAAAAGATTATCAATAGAAGTCGTTAACTGAATTATCATATTCGAGCCACTACCAGCAAGAAATCCCGACAAACAAATAAAAATAAACAATGTAACCGTTATAACAAAATTTTTCTTCAAATCTTTTTTAAGAATTTTTAAAATCATTAACGTTTTCTCCTTTTATAAAAGCATTTACTAATAAATCTTTTTCTGCCCCAAGAACTTTTTCTATTATTCCAATCATTACAAACAATCTAAAACCTTTTTCTTCATCTTTAATCTGAAAAATGCTTTCATCCATAAAATATTGCGTACCACACAGCAAAAATTCAACAACTTCTTTAACATTATCAACATGAAAGACATTCTCTTTAATCCCTTGAATAACAATATTTTGAATTATTGGAGATAAAGATAAAATCATCTGCGTATTTAATTTTTCATGAAGCACAATATTTTCTTCATGATGAATAGCTTCCATTAAATTTTCAATATTTTTATTTTTTTCAGCAAAAAAAATAAATTTTAATTTGTCAATTGCAGATAAATTTTCCATACAAGAGATTTCATCAATTTTCTTAAAAATATCTTTATTTATTAAATCAACAACATATTCAAGAATTTCCATCTTAGATTTAAAATAATAATAAAAAGTTCCTTTTGCTATTTTGACTTTTTTAATAATATCTTCAATTGAAGTTTTTTCGTATCCAGTTTTAGCAAAAAGTTCAATCGCAGCATTAATAATTTCTGATTTTCTTTCTTCTGGTTTTTTTACAACTCTAGACACTTCTCTCACCTCTTTTTTTACAATTATATACTATTGACCGACCGTCAGTCAATAAATTTTTCATTTCATATTAGTTAAATTTTTCGCAAAAAAATGTAGAGCTTTTCACCCTTACATTTTTTATTTTGCATTTACAGATACAGATTTATATGAAAACGGTAGGGCAAACCTGTGTGTTCGCACTGCAAAAAATGATTCTGATTTTAAATTAAAATTAAAGATTTTTATTATTCTCTTTGATTTTTAGTAGGGAGGAAAAAATTGTTAGTTGCAAAATTACCGGCAATGTATTTTTCTTTAATTCCTGTTCAAATAATAAAAAAATTTAGCATCATAAAGTTGATACCATTATTAGCCGCAAAAATTATATTTGTTTCAATAGCATTTTTTTCATTTTATTACGGTTTAAAAAAATACGAATCAGAAAATTTAATAACAAAAAAATTTGATTTATTGTTAAAAAAAAGATATAATTTAAAAATAATTGACTTAAATATCTAAACATTTAAATATAGTCTATTCCCTAAAAATGGAAAATATAAGAGGAGGCAAAATATGGATTTAAGATTGCCCGTTGACATAGCTGATGAATATTTGAATAATAGCCAAAAAATCAGAATTATTACAGAAAATTGGGTTAACAATTCTATATTTTGTCCTAACTGTGGAAATAACCTTACAAATTTTGAAAATAATAGACCTGTTGCAGATTTTTATTGCAAAAGATGTTCTGAAGAATATGAGCTTAAATCAAAAAATGGTAAATTGACTAAAAAAATCGTAGATGGTGCATATAATACAATGATAGAACGTTTAAATTGCAATAATAATCCTAATTTTTTCTTTTTGACATATAATAAACAGACACTATATATCAATGACTTTATATCTGTTCCAAAATATTTTTTTATTGATGAAATTATTGAAAAAAGAAAACCGTTAAGTGAAAATGCCAAAAGAGCTGGATGGATAGGATGTAATATTATAATAAATAATATTCCTGAATTAGGAAAAATATTCTATATAAAAAACGGAAAAGTTCAAAATAGGGACAAGGTTTTAGAAAATTGGAATAAAACAACGTTTATTAAAAATACAAATAATATGGAAAGTAAAGGATGGTTATTGGACACATTAAAATGTATAGAACAAATTAAAAAAAATGATTTTTGTCTTGAAGAATTGTATTCTTTTGAAAAAAATCTACAAAGAAAATATCCATTAAACAATAATATTCACGCTAAATTAAGACAACAATTGCAAATTCTGAGAGATAAAAATATTATAGAATTTATAGGTCGAGGAAGATACCGATTAAAAAATAATGGTGAACAAAATAAGTAATTATTTTTTCTAACATAGTAAGGTTATATACATATCAGCTTGAATCTAAAAATAATGACTCGGATATTGAGAATTTACAAGTAAGTGGTCAAGTCAAGATTTCTGAAAAGCAAGCAGAAGTTTTAGAATATATAATTGAAAATCCAAAAATTAGTCGAGGAGAACTTTCTAAAAAATTAAGAATCAATCCTTCAGCGATACAGAAACATATTGATAAATTGAAATCTGAAGGAATAATTAGAAGAGTTGGAAAGACAACTGGGTATTGGGAAATAATTACAAAGGGAGAATAGGAACGCAGAAAGACGCCGATTTATATTATTAACACTGAAAAACAGCGTAAATCAGCGAAATCATAATAATCAATGTTCCTATTAAAATATTTAAGAAAAGGTGCAAATGATGAGAAAATATATTGAATATAAAGTTGTAAATCAAGTGATAGTTGCATATATTGAAGAAAAAACAGCTAAAATTGACACCGCTATATCAAAAGCAGAGCAGGAGATAAAACTTACTAAGGAATATATGGAGAGTTTAAAATATAATTCAGTTACAGGGAAGATAAAAATATAAAAAGGTGAGATTATTATGACATTTAATCCAGATATTCATCATAGAAAATCAATACGTCTAAAAGGATACGATTATTCCAAAGAAGGTTTGTATTTTATAACAATATGTACCCAAACCCGAGAACATTTATTTGGTGAAATTATTGGGGGTAAAATGATTTTGAATAATTTAGGCGAAATTATAAAAAAAGAATTATTAAAAACAAATGAAATTAGAGAAAATATAAAAATAGATAAATGGGTAATAATGCCGAATCATATTCATTTTATAATTGAGATTTTAGAAGGGTTTCCCAGCGGGAAACCCGTACAAAATGATATCCCAAATAGTAATTCCCAAAATGTAGGGTGTTTGCCGTTGGCAAACCCCAATAAATTGAAAGCAAATACCGTTGGTTCAATAGTGAATCAAATAAAATCAAAAGTTACAAAAGAAATAAGAAAAGAAACAGAATTATTTGGTATATGGCAACGAAATTATTATGAACATATTATCAGAAATGAAGAAGCATATATAAAAATATCAGAATATATTAAAAACAATCCCACATTATGGCAAAATGACAAATATTATGGTTCTATGTAAAAAAGTGTGGGTAAAAATTATTGATTGATAGTTGGTTTTTG
>CAYZNB010000134.1:0-8094 GCA_964478535.1 uncultured Thermotogaceae bacterium | reverse complement strand
TTTTTTGACGAAAATTCTCAATTGTTCGCTACTTTATTTCATCCATATTTACCATCAAAACATTATAATAAAAAACTATCTAAAAGATCGCTAATTAAACATTTAAACGCTTAAACTTTTTTTGATTTTCCTGACCAACCAACTTTCTGCTGACCAACTTTAAAAAGCTTTAATTCTATAAATTCATTAAAATTAAAGCTAAAATTATAGTTAAAATAGCAATAGTTTCGTTCTTTTTTAATTTTTCATTAAATACAAAAATTCCAAATAAATAAATTATAAAAATACTTCCAGACGTGTAAGTAGAATATGCAATTGATGTATTAATATCTTTTAATGCGAGAATCAAAAAATATGAAGAAAAGAGGTTTGGAATACCGACTAAAAAACCAATAAAAACATCTTTTTTTCTTATTGAGTTTGATTTCTTTATCATAAAATAAAAACTTATAATAAAAGCTGAAAAAAACACTGAAAATAAAAATAACTCTTTGTATTCGATAAGGGCATATTTTTGAAATATTTTATTTGAAAATTCTGCTGTACCACCTATTAAAAATAAAAGAATCAGCAAATAATTTATTTTTACTTTTTCTCCTTTTTGAGGAAAGTTAATTAAAATAATAGAAAAAAAAGCAATCATCATACCAATTATTTGTAAAAATAAGGGAATTTCTCTCCATAAAACAATAGACATAATTACAGGAACAAGAATACCAAGTTTACCAAAAGCACCAGAAATACTAACGCCATTCTCTTTTATACACTTTTGATATAAAAAAAATGATAAAAAGAAAAAAACTCCTGCCGAAAAACCCAATAATAAAGCCCATATAATACTTCCTTGCGAAGAAAAAGTTGAATTGTTATTATCAATAATCACTTCTTTAAATTCATAAAAAAAATTTCCTTCAATATTTTTAAAAATACCTCTATTTAAGATCATACTAATAAAGCTAATAAAAGAAGCTATCACATAATTAAAAGTAGTTATAACATATCTGTTCATATTTTTATTTTCTGAAAATTTAAAAATTATAGCTATTGAAGCACTACATAATATTGCTAGAATAAGATAAATCATACAAATGTCCTCCATTTTAAAATAAGAAGGAAGCAAATTCGCTTCCTTCTTAGAATGGTCGGAGCGACTGGGCTCGAACCAGCGACCTTCAACACCCCATGCTGACGCGCTACCAACCTGCGCTACGCTCCGAACTTCAAAATATTATATCAAATATACTTTTTAAAATCAATAACTAATAGTAAAAGATAATATAAAATTATTCCAAAAAACATATGATAACCAAAAGGAATTTTGTCTTTTTTCTTCAAAATATTACTAAAGATGGCAGTTGATATACTCAAAATTAAAATATAAAATATATGATATCCATAATAAATAGTTAAAACTGAAAGTAACTTCACATCTCCAAAACCCATTTTTTCTATCTTCCAATAATAAAAAGTAAGAAAAAAAATAAAAATTACAAAAAATAAATTTATAATACTAAAATTAAATAATGAGATTATTAATAAAAAAAATATTGACAAATCAGGTATTTCAAATTTGTAGAAATCTACAATTGCAATACTAAACATTATATTCAAAATAAAAAAAGCATTCAGCTCTTTTAAAATAAAAACAGAAAATATATTTATAATCAAAAACAAAGTGCCCCAAAAGAGGCACTTTTTATTATTAAGAAATAACTTTAAGTTCATCGTAATTAAGATTTTTTTCCAAAATTTCTTTTAATCCAAAATAATACCAATTATATTTTTCTTTCATTTCAGTAAAGATTTTTTTAGCCTCTTCGAGCTTTCCTTCTTTTAAATAAGGAACAACCAAAAGCAAATTAAAGTGTTCGTTATCATTAGTTGTCTCAAAATATTTTTCAATAAAATTGATAACTTTAGAATATTTACCTTTTTCATACATTATTTTTGACCAAATTTCAATATCGCTAGAGTATTCAGGAATAGAATTCATTATTTCTTCTTTTATTTCTTTAGCTTCTAAATTTCTCTCTAATTTTTCATATAAAATAGAAAGTTCGTATTTCCCTAATATGCTTTTTGGAAATCTGTTAAGAAATTTTTCAAGAATATGAGCAGCTTTATCAAAAAGTTGGCATTCAATAAAAGCATCCGCTATCATAAAATAAGTAACATAATTATTAGGAGAAAGTTCGATTTCTTTTTTCCAAATATCAGCAGCTTTTTCAAACTCACCAAGATTAAAATAAGTTTCTCCTAATTCAGATAGAGCAGCGATATTCCAAGGATCTATTTTAGCAGCTTTTTCCAAATATTCCTTACCCTTTTCTAGTTCTCCTTGTTCTAGTAAAATCGAACCATAAAGTTCGTAAGCAGGTGCATAATTAGAATCTATGTTTAACATAAAATTTAATATTTTTTCCACAGTTTCAAAATCTTTTCTATCAGATCTATCTAAAACTATGTCAAACAAACTATTCAATGACACATGGTTGAAATCAGAGGTTGTAATTCCAAAATCTTCCATATATCTTAAGAATCCGTCAAAAACAAAAGGTTTGGTAATAAAATTTGAATTTAGGCCAGGTATTTTTTCCATTAAAAATTGAACCTTTTTAGCTTCTTCAACAAATTCTTTTTTTGATTTCAAATCAGCTATCATAAGGTCAAAATCTTCCTCATACAAATATTCCGCCATCAATATTGGAAAAGGTGTATGAGTGGTTATGTCATATGTTTGCCCGTCAACAGAAACTTTTACTATTGTCTCCATAAAAATCACTCCCTTCATTAAGTATCCTTCACAATAATTTTACCATATTTAACAGAAATTAAAAACTAATAGTATATTATAAATTAAGAGTCTTTTTTCAAATAAACGTATTTAATTATCTTTATTGAAGGGAGAATAAAATTTAAAGTGAGAAAAATATTGTTACTTTCATTAATTGCTTTTATTATTTACATATTTTTTTTAGAACCTTCGATTATTGTGAAAATTGAAAGATTAAATTTTTCGATGAATATAATAAATGAAGTTAAAGCAGTTCATATTTCGGATCTTCATATGAACAAGTATTATTTTTTTCATGATATAATACTAAAAAAGATAAAAGATTTAAATCCTGATTTTATTTTATATACAGGGGATTCTATAAAAAAGAATACAAATCAAGAATCTTTAAACAAATTTTTTAAGAAATTAAGTGAAATAAGTGATATTTATATAGTTCATGGTAATTGGGATTATTTTGATTTGATAAAAGTTAATACGGCATACAATCAAAAAAAAATATATGTTACCGACAATAACTCTTATCAATTATATGTAGGAGAACAAAGAATTCTTATAACAGGATTACCTATGTATTACTCGCTTAGAAATTATGAATACGATGAAAAAGCAATCAATATTTATCTTACACACGTTCCAGAAAACATATATAATAATCAAAAAACTTTTGATTACGCAGATTTGATTTTGGCGGGGCACAATCATGGTGGGCAATTTTTTATACCGAAATTAACAGAATTTATAATGAAACAAAAAAATGAAAATCTAAAATTTATGAGAGGACTTTATTATGTTGAAGAAGTGCCATTTTATATTAACAGGGGTCTTGGTTCGTGGTATAACTTACGCTTTAATGCAACGCCAGAAATTACATTGATTAATTTTATTCCGGAGGATTAATAAAAATGTATAATGAATATAAGAAAAAAGCTGTTGCTTTAAGATATAGAAAAGGAAAAGATAAAGCTCCGAAATTAGTGGCAAAAGGAGTTGCAGAAATAGCCGAAAAAATAATAAAAGTTGCAAGAGATGAAAATGTTCCTATTATAAAAGATGAAAATGCTGCAACAGAATTTTTTGGGCTTGATTTGAACGTGGAAGTTCCTCCAGAGTTATATAAAGTTGCTGCTGAAATACTTGCATTTATATATTGTCTAGATAAAAAAACTAATGACCGTTAAGGTCATTAGCATATTGTGTTAGGTTCTTCTCGATCTTTAATAATTTTAGGGTTGTTTTTTTCGTCAACAACCACAATTTTAGGGTTTGCTTTTTCATGAGCTTCATAATACCCATAAGCCATAATAATGACTCTGTCACCATGTTCGACGAGTCTTGCGGCGGCTCCGTTGACTCCAATTTCTCTTTCGCCTCTTACACCTTTAATAACATAAGTTTCAAAGCGGTTTCCATTTTCAATATCAACAACTTGAACTTTTTCAAATTCTTCAATACCAGAAAGTTCTAACAATTCTTCATCTATTGTTATGCTTCCTTCATAATTGATGTTTTTTTCATTTATCGTAGCTCTATGAATTTTACCTTTTAATAATTCTTTAAACAACTAAATCACCTCCATTATAAACCTAAGTTTTCTGCTACAAGCAATATTATAAATCTTCCTGGATGTCTTACACCTGTTTCTATTATAGTTTTATGAATGCAAATTCTATCTTTAGATTCGCAATCAATACATTCGCCTATTCTTGTGCAAGGAGTTTTTGCATTTAACCTTTTTGCATTCATAGGAGAAATAAATTTTATTCTTTCATCTGCACAAGATAAATCAGGAACAATTTTGTTCATACCTGCAATTATTACCACGTTTTTTGGACCCCATATCATAGGAGCGACTCGAGTACCATTGCCATCAAGTTGAACAATTTTACCATCAATAGTTATTGCATTAGCGCTGCAAAAAAAGTAATCGCTTTCAAAAGCAGCAAGGAAAGCGCTTCTTTTTTCTTCATCAGTTTTTGCGTTATAACGATTAACAAAACTAAAATTACCTTCAGATAAAAATTTCAGCACATCACATTCATCAAGTGTCAAACTTCCACCTACGGTAACTTTAGACCCTTCTTTTATTAATTTTTTCAAAAAAGGAACTACATCATCTTTTTTTTCTAAAAGATGAGCCGAATGTTTTTTTTCATTTAAATTTGATACAATTGTTTCACCAATTTGTTTATATTTCCAAACGTACAGTGAGTCTTTCATAAAAATCACTCCTGTTATTGAAAGTAAAATACTTAATTTTATTCTACCATATTATCTTTTAAGTTTTCAAATTAAAATTATTATTGCTTTGTAAATTTTATTTAGAGGAAGGAAAAAATAAAATTTTCTAATTGTATATTTATGTGTTATAATTATTTTAGTTAATTTATTGATAGAACATAGTTGTAATGTTGAAATGTCGAAAAATAAGAATAAAAAAAATTGGACTAAGTGATAATTTAAATTTTAATAATTCTACTTTTCAATTTTCACTATCTATTAAAATTCTTTGTTTAGAATAGATAACTTTTGAGATCAAATAAAAAAATAAAATTAATTAAAATTATATAAAAGGAAGGGAATAATTTTGTCTAAAAAAACAGTAAAAAAAGTTTCAGAAAACGAGAATTTTATAGATAAAAATTCGAGAGTTTACAAAGCAGAAAGAATTATTACGCTTATTTTCAGAATATTTATGATTGCGGGAATTGCAGGAGAAATATATTTTCAGGCGTGGCTTAATGTTTTTGTTGCGGGCCTAACCTTATTTGTATCTTTTGTTCCAAATATAATTCACAGAAAAGCAAAGTTATATTTCCCGCCAGAAATTCAAATAGCTATTGTAGTATTTCTTTTTGCAGCAATGTTCTTAGGAGAACTCCAAAATTATTATTACCGATTTTGGTGGTGGGACACTTTGTTGCACCTTTTAGCAGGAATAATATTTGGTCTTGTAGGATTTTTTCTCATGTATGCAATGAATTCTGATCAAAGATTTAAAGTTACAATGAGTCCTTTTTTTGTTGCACTTTTTGCGTTTTGTTTTTCATTAATGATAGGTGTTATGTGGGAAATATTCGAATTTTTTATGGATCAAACATTTGGGATGAATATGCAAAAAGGAAATATAGAATTAAATATGAAAATGGGGTTGACTCATTTAACTTCAGGTGTTCAAGATACGATGTGGGATTTTATAGCGGATTCTATAGGAGCTTTTATAGCAGCAGTTATAGGATATAATTATATGAAAAAGAAAAAAGACTCTTTATTAATAAGAATAGTTCTTAAAACTTTTGATTCTAATAAGGATTTATTTCATAAAAAGAAAAATAAAGAAGGGGGAAAATAATGTTAGAAAATCTAAAACCGAAAAAAGTGTTTAAATTTTTTGAAGAAATGAGTGATATACCAAGATGTTCAAGAGATGAAAAAAGAATAAGTGATTATTTAGTAAAATTTGCTAAAGAAAGAAACCTTGAAGTTATACAAGACGAATATTTGAATGTAATAATAAAAAAACCAGGGTCTAAAGGATATGAAAATTTTTCTACCGTAATTCTTCAGGGGCATATGGATATGGTCTGTGAAAAAACTAAAGATTCAAATCATGATTTTTCTAAAGATCCTTTAAAATTGATAATTGATGGAGATTTTGTTAAAGCGGATAAAACATCTTTAGGAGCAGATAACGGAATTGCAGTTGCTTATTGTTTAGCAATACTCGATTCTGATGATATAGCTCATCCTCCTCTTGAAGTCTTTGTAACGACAGATGAAGAAACAGGAATGACTGGTGCTGCAAATTTGAATCCAGAACATTTAAAAGGAAAAACTCTAATAAATATTGATTCAGAAGAAGAAGGACATCTATTAGTAAGTTGTGCAGGAGGACTAAGAGATAAATTCTACATACCAGTTATAAAAGAAAAATATGATAAAACTAATCATACAGCTTTTTTGTTGGAAATTGAAGGATTAAAAGGTGGTCATTCTGGTCTTGACATAATTAAACAAAGAGCAAATGCCAACAAGCTTTTAGGTCGAATTTTATATGAAATATTGAATGATTTTGAAATAAAATTAATCTCAATAGAAGGTGGATCAAAAGATAACGCAATTCCAAGATATGCAAAAAGTGAATTTATTATAAATAATAAATTTGTAGATAAATTAGAAGATGTCGTGAAAAAATATAATTCAATATTTAAAAATGAATTTAGAGTACAAGATAAAGATATAAACGTAAAACTTACAAATATTGAAAATGAAAATGAAGAATCTTTAAACGGTGAAATAACAAATAAAGTTATATATATAATAAACATGATTCCACATGGAATTAATACCATGAGCAAAGAAATAGAAAATTTAGTTGAAAGCTCTAATAATCTAGGAGTTTTAAAAACAAATGAAGAAAATATTGAAATATATTGCACTTTAAGAAGCTCTGTAGACTCTTTAAAATCAAATATTCATAATAAATTAGAAGTTATTGCAAAAAGTTTAAAAGTTAAAATAGTTAGTGAAGCACCTTATCCATCATGGCAGTACAACCCCGAATCAAAAATAAGAGAAATATTTGAAAATGTACATGAAAAAATGACAGGTAAAAAACCGTCAATAGATGCTATACACGCTGGTCTTGAATGCGGAATGTTTGCAGAAAAATTAGGAAACATAGACATGATTTCTTTCGGTCCAAATATGTTTGATGTACATTCCCCAGATGAAAAATTAAGTATAAGCTCTACAGAAAGAGTATGGGAATATTTACTTGAAGTATTGAAAAATATTAAATATTGAATTAAGTTGGAAGTGAGACATTACAACTTTAATATTGGGAGATGGTCGAAATTGATAAAAGGGGTATTTTTTGATTTATATGGAACACTTATAAATGCAGAGCATTTATTTTTTGATATTGCTATGGAAATATCAATAGAAACTAATTATGATGTTGAAAGAGTTGAAAAAATAATAAAGCAAAAGTATAATAAAATTTTTAATGACTATCATAACAAGCAGTTTCAACCCGAAAAATTTTATTACGAACAATTATTTTATGAATTGAAAAAAGAACTAATTTTGAGACATGAACCAAACGGATATGTAGAAATAATGTATGATTCATTTAAAAAACTTAACAAATTTGAAGATTCCAATATTTTAGAAAAATTGAAAGGGAAATATTTCATTTCAATTGTGACTAATGCGGATGCAGATTTTGTAAGAGATAATGTTAAAAAAAATGAATTATATTATGATGATTTATTGATTTCAGATGAAATAAAATTATA
>CAYZNB010000133.1:0-8272 GCA_964478535.1 uncultured Thermotogaceae bacterium | reverse complement strand
AATAAAGTTATTGCTATTAAACCCGAATAATATTTTCCTTATTGGAGGGAAAGAAGAAATGAAAAAAATAAGAGTAAAATATAAAATTATTATAATAAATCAAAGAGATTTTCAAAAAAATAAATCTTAGGGGGGTTTTAAGTAATGAAAAAAGTTATTGTTATTTTAGTTGTTATGTTGTTAGGAGTATCTTTGTTTTCTTTTTTTAGTTACCATATTGTTCCGCCAGAAGAAGAAGGGTTTCAGTTTAATTTTTTAAAAATAGGATATTCTTCTGGAGAATATGAAATTTTTACTTCTCCATTAACACTTTTATCTGGAGCGATAGGGGGTGGTTTTAGATATCACTTTAATGAAAAGAGCGTCCTTAATAATTATTTAATATTTCAAACACCAATTTTTCATTTTTATATTTTTAATGATTTTCAACCTGTAGATGAAAACTTTTATTTTTATAGTCTTCTTTCTGAATATCAAAGAAATGATAGAATAAACAAGTTTTCAATAAATAGCAATTTACAGTTTATTACAGCTGGTTTTATATTTACATCTAAAAATACTCAAGATTTTTTCCATGCAAATGCTATTTTAGGCAGAGGTTCTGTAGATTTAGGATATTATCTTACAGAAGATAGAAAATTATTTTTTAATGCTGAAACAGGTAGTGTTTTTAACCTATATATAAATAATAAAAATACTGACAATGATATATTATCAAGTATGTTTTCTTTTTTGCAAGAAGATAGTTTTTATGTTTTTTTAAGGGGAGGACTAAGATTTTACTATGATAATTACAATGTTGAAGTAGGATATAGATTGCCTTTGATAAACGGGATTCTTCAGCTGATGTCAAATCCTAATGATTATTTGTATCATTATTATAATTATTTAGAGAATTTTTTTGATATTGATGTAATTTTGAGAATGCCGTTTTTGACTACAAATTATTATATTGCTGTCAATTATACGATTAATTTTTAAAATTTTGAATAAAATAACTGACGTATATATGTCAGTTATTTTATGATATGCTATTATAGACGGGAAAAAAATTTTAAAATGATGTGAGGAGAAAAAATATGTTATATTCAAAAGTAGAATTAAAAGAGATTTTAAAAAAAGCAAAAGAAAAAGAGTGTGTTTTAGGTTCTGATTATGATTTAGAAAAATTGATAATGTCGATGGTAGAAAATTTAGGTGATGTTGATTTAGAATTAAGAGATGAATTAATATTTGATGTTTTCAGTTGTATGGCTTTAAATGATAAGTTATCTGATGAGTTATTAAAAAAAGTTTTTAATGTATTATTAGAACAAAAATTTTTATTTGTTGGAATAGAAGAAAAAGAATCTGATTTTGTTTTTAAAAGATCTTTTACGAATTTATTTTTTGCAGTTATAGTTTATAAACATAGAGAAAACAAATTTTTGTCAAACAATGATATAGAAATTCTTATAAAAAATATTTTTGAATATATGAAAAAAGAAAAGGATTACAGAGGTTATGTTCAAGAAAAAGGTTGGGCACATTCTATAGCACATTTAGCTGATGTAGTAGATGAATTGGCTTGTTGTGAAGAAACAAAAGAGAATGATTATATTCAATTTCTTGAATTGTTAAAAAATTTGATAGAAATAAATGATTATGTTTATATAAATGGTGAAGATGAAAGAATTACAACTGCCGTTTTAAGTATTTTTAATAATTTAAATGAAGCGTTTTTAAAAGAGTGGATATCTTCTTTTGACAAATTTAAAAAAATTGGTAGACATCCAGAAGATATGAATATAAAAGTAAATATAAAGAATTTTTTAAGAAGTCTTTATTTTAGAATTTTAAGAGAACACAAGTTTTTTAATTTAATAGAAGATGTTGAAAAAACTCTTGAAATAATAAATTGAGAAATTTTTAAAATTATTTAGATATATTATACACACTCACAAATTGATGAGATCTTATAGAAATTGAGAATTTACTAAAAATAATGTTTAATGAAAACATCAAAAAGCGATCGAAAAGATCGCTTTTTTTTATTTAATTAAAAATAATTGCCTTTAAACATCTGTAAAAGCTATTGCATTATATTATTAATAAATGTACAATAAAAAATGAACCGTTTCATAATGAACCGTTTCATAATCAAGGAGGAGATTTTTAATGTCGACTATTAAAGAGGTTGCGAAATTAGCGGGAGTAAGTGTTGGTACTGTTTCGAAAGTATTAAACAATCAAGAAAATATTAAAGAACTAAATAAAAAAAGAGTGTTAGCTGCTATTAAAAAATTAAATTACGAGCCTAATATTCATGCTAGGAATTTGTCTTCAGGAAAAACGAATTTAATTAGTATTGTTGTTCCAAGTGTTGGTTTTGAATTTCAGAATATTTTTTTAACTTCTTTAGATAATGTTTTAAAAACAAAAAATTATGATAGTGTTATTTTTCCTCTCCTTTCAAGAGATCGTCTTGAAAGATTGTCTTGCGAAACAAATTTTTTATACCATACAGATGCTCTTATTATTTCTTCTCTTTCTCCAAAAAGCTTGTTTAAAAAGGGTAAAATCCCAACAAAAAAACCTTATTTAATTGTGGATTCTCATGAAGAATGTGAAAATTCTTTAGTTGTAGATAATTTTTTAGGTGGATATCTGGCGGGTTCACATTTAAAGATTAATAAAAATAAAAAGATATATTTGATTGGTGGTTATGAAACAGATGATGTTTTTTCAAGTGGTGTTTTTAAAGAGAGAACCAAAGGTTTTTTTGATGCTTTAATAAAAAGAAATGTTAATACACAAAATGTTGAAATAGAAAATATTGTTTTAGATTGGAATCAAGCTTTTGATTTTGGGAAAAAGGTTTCAAGTGTTGAAAAAAATTTTAGTGTTTTCTCAGTCTCAGATATTGTTGCTTGGGGTTTTATTGAAGGGTGTAAAACAAATAATTTAATTCCTGGAATTGATTATCATATTATAGGTTATGATGATTTATCTTTTTCAGAAAGAATAGGTCTAACAACAATAAATCAACCTATTGATGAATTAGGTACTATTGCTGCAAATAAAATATTGGATGAAATTGCTGGAATTTCTAAATTTGAAAAAATTGTATTAAAGCCAAAATTTGTTGAAAGGCATTCTAATTAAAAAAGAGGTGAAAAAGGTGAAAAAAGTATTTATTATTTTCATGTTAGTTATATCTTTAATTTCTTTTTCAAAAGATATAACGGTTTGGACAGCTTATGGGGAAAGCACTGTTGAGTTTAGTGTTTTAAAAGAAATAGGGAGTTCTTTTGAAGAACAAACAGGGATAAAAGTTAATTGGGTTTCTTTACCGGATTTAACAGATTTGGATTCAAAATTAAGAATTGCTGCTCCAGCTGGATTTGGGCCGGATTTACTAGCAACTGTTCCGCATGATTCTATAGGGAAATGGGCAAAACAAAGAATTATAAGGCCTATTGATGATACTTTAGGTAATATTTTTGATTTGTTTACAGAGTCTTCTTTAATGGCTGTTCAATTTGAAGGGAAAACTTTTGGTCTTCCTTTTACTCTTGAAAGCGTTGGACTAGTTTATAACAAGGCTTTTGTAAAAGAAGCTCCTGAAAATTGGGATGAAATAGTTAAAATATCTCAGGATATGATAAAAAACGGAAAAAATGGAATTGTTTTTCCTGCGGCTGAAGCATATCATATGTATTCAATTTTAAGAGGTTTTGGCGGATATATTTTTAAATGGGAAGATAATCAATACAATATTTCTGAAATAGGTATGAATAATGAAGGTACTTTTGAAGCGATTTCATTTTTAAAGGATTTATTTGATAAAGGGATTCTTCCTAATGTTCTTATGGATCATTCTTCTATGCATTCATTTTCAACAGGAGTTTTTGAAGAGGGAAATGCAGCGTTTCAAATAAATGGTCCTTGGGTTTTACCAGGTTTACAAAAAGCAGGAATTGAATATGGAGTAGCTCCTATTCCAATGCTACCAAATGGTGATATGCCTAAACCTTTTATGGGAGTTCAAATAATTGCTTTTAATAATTACAGCAAAAAACAAAACGAAGCTATTCAATTTGCAAAATTTTTGACTTCTCATGAAAATATGTTAAATTTTGCTTTAAAAACAAGTAGAGTAGCTTCTAGAAAAAGTGTAATAAATTCTTCAGAGATAAAAAATGATGAAATAATTTCAGGATGGTCTCAACAAGCTGTTTATGGCGAACCTATGCCTAATATTCCTGAAATGAGTGTTGTTTGGACAGCTTGGAAAGATTCTTTACCTATAATGTATTCAGGAAGACAACCTATTCAAGCTACATTAGACGAACTTGTAAATGTATTATCCAGAAGATTGGATTTAATGAAACAATAAAAGGTCAGGCAATTTGCCTGACCCACCCCTTTTATATGTCAGTAAGGAGGATTTCCCCACATGACTAACAAAACTAATTCATATATAAATAAATTTAACAAAAAACAGACGAAAATAGCTTTTTTATTTTTAATTCCAGTTTTAGCAGCGATTTTATTTTCTACAGTTATTCCGGCTATATATAATTTAGTTATTTCTTTTACTAATTATGGATTGTTTAACTATTTTGATTATGATTTTGTAGGGTTCGCTAATTACAAACAAATTTTTAATTTAAGTGATGGAAGTCCTTTTTTTCCAGTTTTAATATGGACAATTATCTGGATGGTAGCAAGTACTTTTATAAACTATTTTTTAGGAATGTTTCTTGCAATTTTTTTAAACAATCCGAACTTAAAAGAAAGAAATTTATATAGAGCACTTTTAATAATTCCTTGGGCTTTGCCTGGTGTAATTGCGATTCAAATGTGGCATGGGATGCTTGGAACTTCTGGTGTTTTTAATCAAATTTTAAATTATTTTGGAGTTTCTTCGGTTTCGTGGTTAAATTCAGTATTTTGGGCTAGGTTTTGGGTTATTTTAGTTAATGGTTGGCTTTCTTTTCCTTATTTCATGACTATTATTTATGCAGCTCTTCAAAGTATCCCTTCTGAATTGTATGAAGCGGCAGATATTGATGGAGCTAATAAAATGGTTAAATTCAAAAGTATTACTTTTCCTTTAATAAATAAAACACTTGCTCCTTTAATTATAACTCAATTTGCTTTTCAATTCAACAACTTTAATCTTATACATTTACTTACTAATGGTGGCCCTCGAAATTCTTTAGGAGAATATTTTGGTTCGACAGATTTATTAGTATCATACACTTTTAATATTATGAGAGAGCTTCAACAATATGGATTAACAGCAGCTTATGGGGTTATTACTTTTTTTATCACTATTTTTATAATAATAATTACAACTTTTTCTATAAAAGGGTTGAAGGAGGAGTTTTAAATGGTTATTCATAAGAAAAAAAGAATATGGCATATACGTTTAATTGCTATAATAATTGTTTTGGTTATTCTTTTCCCTTTTTATTATGTTTTAATGACTTCTTTTAAACCCGGTTCTACATTTTATACAGGTTCTATTATTCCTAAAGAAATTACTTTTGATAATTACATCAACTTATTGAAAAATTCTAATTTTTTAATATGGGTAAAAAATTCTTCTATACTTGGACTTTTTTCGGCAACTCTTTCAGTTTCAATAACTATGTTTGGTGGTTTTGCTTTCAGCAGATTAAGATTTCCTGGAAAAAAGTATGGAATTTTATTTTTGATGATAATTCAAATGTTACCAACTTCAGTTGCGATGGTAGCATATTTTAAAATGCTACAAATAGTAGGGTTATTAAATTCTTTAACTGGTCTTATTTTAATTTTAGGTTTTGGAAATGCAGCTTTTGGAACGTGGATTATTAGAAATTATTTAAATTCTATTCCTAAAGAAATGGATGAAGCGGCATTTATTGATGGAGCTTCTTATTGGAAAACATTTTGGAAAATCCTATTTCCTTTAATGACACCTATTTTGGCGACTCAGTTTATTCTTACATTTATCGGTGTTTATAATGAATATATGTTTTCTGTATTGTTGTTATTTGATCCTTCAAAATATCCAGTCGGTGTTGGAATTAAAGGGTTTATTTCTTCAAATTATTCATCTAATTGGACTATTTTTTGTGCTGCGGCTATTCTTGGTTCGGTTCCAATAATGGCTCTATTTTTTTTATTACAAAAATATATTACTCAAGGATTAACAAAAGGAGCTGTTAAATCATGAAAGGAAAAATAGGATATCAAATTTTTGTTGATAGATTTAATAACTTCAACAATAAAAATAATAATTTTCTAGATTGGGATACTCCAATAAAAGCTCACGAAAAACAAGAATATGATTTTTATGGTGGAAATCTTTTAGGAATAACTAAAAAAATAAATTATCTAAAAAAATTGAATATTGATTTTTTATATCTCACGCCTATATTTAAAGCAAATACTAATCATAGATACGATACTGTTGATTTTGAAAAGATTGATGAAATTATTGGCAGTGAAGAAGATTTGAATAATTTATTTTTAGAGTTAAAAATTAATAATATCGATCTGTTTCTCGATATTGCTTTAAATCATACGAGCAAATATAGCGTATTAAAAAATAATGTTGATTTTTATACGGGAAAGAATTGGGCGGATGTAAATAATCTTCCAGAATTGAATATAGATAATGAAGAATTAAAAAATTATTTTTTTAAATTTGAAAATTCTATTTTAAAAAAATTTTTAAAAAAAGGAATTTCTAATTGGAGACTTGATTGTGCGTACGATTTAGGTTATTCATTTTTAAATGAATTAAAAAGTGAGTTAAATAAAACTTGTGATAATAAGTTAATAGGAGAAGTTTGGTCTTATCCAAAAAAATGGCTTAGTATTTTAGATGGAATAATGAATTATTATTATTTTGATTTAATAAAAAATGTTTTATCTGGTAATATTTCCGGAAAACTTTTTACAAAAATTGTTATAGAAACATTTGAAGAGTGCGGTTATTCACTTTTTAATTGTTGGAATATGCTTTCTTCTCATGATACTCCTAGAATTCTTACAGAATTTAAGAATAAATATAAATTAGCGGTAATTTTACAATTCGCATTACCAGGAAGTCCTCTTATTTATTATGGAGAAGAAATAGGACTTAATGGTGATAATGATCCTTATTGTAGAGAAACTATGAAATGGGAAAAGGTAAATGAGGATAACGAATTTCTTAATTTTTATAAAGTACTTATTGATGAATATAAAAATTCTTCTGCTTTAAATTCAGGAGATATTTCTGAATGTTATTACTCCGATAAAGAAATAATTGCTTTTGAAAGAAAATCAGAAAAAATAAGAGAAAACCGTATCATAATAATAAATCCTACTAACGAAGAAAAAGAAATTATAATTTATACAAAAAATTCTTCTTTAATGAACAATTCAAAAATTATTGATTGTTTAACAGGATTAGAGTTTTCTGTTTTTAATTCTTCAATAAAAGCATTAATACCACCATTATTTGGAGGTATATTTAAAATAAAAGAAGAAAAAGAGAAGTACAATTTTTATAAAAGAATTGATTGAAAAATATTTTTAGAAATATTTGAGAACAATTATAAGAAGTTGAAACTTATAAATAGTTTAAAAAATTATGTGATTTGTCATTTCGAACGAAAAAGTGAAATTCTTTCGAGGAGAAATCTGCGGTTTTGTGGTTTTATGTTTTGAAATATTTTATTACAAAATCAAAGTACGCAGATCTCTCCTCCCAAAAACGTCGTTCGAGATGACAGAGCGACGAGTTTTTAAAAAGTAATTGTATAATTAAAATTAATTATTTAGAAATGTTCTTTTAATAAATATCGTGTAATATAATTAACGTTGTTAATTATATTACACGATATTTATAATATTAACGTTGTTTTGGGAGGGTTTATGTTAAAAATTAATACAAAAGGATTAAAATTATTAATTGGTTTGATAATAACTTTTTTTGTTATTTTCTCCATATCTATAATTATAATATTTGGGTTGTTTAAGTCTGTTAATAATGATTTTGAAATAAATTATCTCGATAAGTTTTCTTCTAAAATTACAGATATGTTTGAAATAAATTCTAAAACGGCTATGATTATATATGAAAAATCTAAAGGGGATAATATTTCTTCAGCAACAGTTTCTGAAATGTTTGCTCTTTTTAATATTTCAAATGTTTATTATGAGTTTGAAAAAAACGACTGCCTAAAATCAATTATAGATAATGATTATGATTATTTTGTTGCATCTTCAAATTTAAAAGATGTTTTTT
>CAYZNB010000132.1:0-8278 GCA_964478535.1 uncultured Thermotogaceae bacterium | reverse complement strand
ACCGTTCTTAGGCGAGAAAGGGGCAGCGATGCCCCCTACTTAGCCGACTTTTGACCGAGCGAAATTTGTTTTTTAGAAAATTTGATCTTGTTCGCGTTTATTTTATCCATTGTTTACCTTTTCAATATTATATGCTTTTAACGCTTTCCTTTCCACCTTTCTACTTTCCAAATGACTCACAAAAAACTATATAGAATCAAAAAAATAATTTAAACATCATTTTTTATTTAATTTTGTCAATAACCCCTGTTTTAAATCTTTATATAATTTTATTATAGCGTAAAAAATTGCAAAAAATTCTAATCTTCCTAAATACATACCTATAGTTTTTACCCATATAATTCCATTAGGCGCTTCAGGAGTTGTTGTCCCTACAGATAATCCAACAGCTGAAAGTGCTGACGCATATTCAAAAAGAGATTCTTCAAGATTATACCCATAAGCGAGCATAACAAATACACCAATAAAATATACTAAAAAATAAATAAATACTATTGAAATAACCTCTCTTAAACTTTCATTATCTATTAATTTTTTTGACATACCTTTTCGAACTTCAATATGAAATGTAGTTCCTTTTGGTTTAAAAAATAAAGATATTCTACTTTTTATAACTCTTATAATTATATATACTCTAAATAGTTTAAGACCTCCAGAAGTTGAATCCATCATACCGCCTATTATCATAAGAATAACAATAGATAGTAATCCTATCGTGTTCCAAGGAATTAAATCTGTGCTTGAAAATCCTGTGCCTGTTAATCCTGAAACAACTTGAAAAATAGTATGTCTTATAGCTTCATTTGTTTCGTATAAATATCTTGCAGAAAAGAAAAAAACTATTATTAAAAATATAAAAATAATTACTGCCATAGTTTTTGGTTCTGGATTTTTAAAAAACGGCTCTCTTTTTACTCTATCCCTAAATTCAAATTTATCTATTTTTTTTGAAAAGTATTCTTTTATATTGCTTGAAGTATTTTTAAACATTTGAGTAAAAGCATAATGCACCCCAAAACCTGTACTTCCAGCAATCATTAAAATTATAATAATAGTTTCTACTTTAACACTATTAAAAGCTGCTATACTATCATTTTTAGTTGAAAAACCTCCAGTAGCAAGAGCTGTTAAAGTATGATTAAAAGAATCAAAAAAATTCATTTTACCAATTAATAATAAAGCAAGTATTCCTAAAATTGTCCATGAAAAATAAATTATACCTATAATTTTTACAGAATCCTTAAAATTAGGAACTAAATTATCACTTCTTCCTTCTGCTTGATAAATACCTACCCCCATGGAACCTGCAGTAACAAGCATGATTAAGGCAAAACCTGCTCCACCAAAATATTGAATTAAAGACCTCCAAAGTAGATAAGGTTTAGGAATAATTTCTACATCTGTTATTAAAGATAATCCAGTAGTTGTCCAACCACTCGTTGCTTCAAAAATAGCATGATGAATTTTTAAAATATTTCCAAAAACAAACGGAAGTGCCGAAATAAATATTGATATTGTCCAAACAAAAAAAATCATCATAACTGCATCTTGAACATTAAATATATCTAATTTTTTCCCTCTTCCCAAAAATCTAAAAAGAAAAGAAATTCCCAAACATATTAAATAAGTTAAAAGAAAAGACACTCCTGTTTTTATATCTTTGTATATAAAAAATGATAATAAAGATAAAATTAATAACAAAAAACTTTGAAAGAAAAAGGCTTTCCCAGAATTATGAAAAATATTTTTATATCTATTTTTTAATATGAGGTTGTAACTCATTAAATCACCACTTTCATTTTTAAAAATATAAGTTTATCTATTTCATTAATTAATGATTTAAATTTTTAAATACTTTTCAAACCATTCGCAAGCAATTTGAATCATTTCAATAGGTTTTGAATGATTTAAATTTTTAAAAGTAATCATTTTTATATTCTCTGAATCACTGTTCATTTGAATTAATTTTTTATAAGAATGATTTTGAATTTTTAATGGCACTGAGGTATCACTATCTCCATGAAGAATTAATATAGATCTTTCATATAAATTATTCATTTTTAAAATTGGATCATTAATAAAAATTCTTTCTTTTTGAATCTCATTACCGATAAAAGAATTTTTTTCAGAACCGAAAACTTTTTCGGCTTTTCCCCAAGAAATTGCTCCGTTTAAAATAATTATTGAGTTCACAAAAGTGTTTTCAGAAAAGATCCCGCTTGCAATAAAACCTCCCATAGAACTTCCTATTATGCCTATTTTTTGAGCAGCAAATCCCAAATCTTTTATAAAATTATAAATCTCTTTAAATTCCTCAGTAGTTTTAAATACGGTATCCCAAAAATAACTTTTAATAGAGATTTTTTTCATATAATCTATAGTACCTCTTGAATCATGATTAATTATTTCTGGTATTACTACATTAAAGCCATTCAATGCAAATATCTTACAAAGAAAAAGACTATTTTTCACCGAAGAACTCCATCCATGATAATAAAAAACAAACGGAAGTTTTTCCGTACTTTTAAGGAATTTTGGACTTATTAATTTGAAATTAACTCCATTTGTTTTATAATCTAATATATTTAAAAGAGCATCCATAAAGATCTTTCCTTTCATATAATTTAATAAAACATTTTTAATTCATTGAAGAAATTAGGGTAAGATATCGATACACATTCAGAGTTTTTTATTTTTATACCGTCTTTACTCAATAATCCAGCAATAGAAAACATCATCGCAATTCTATGATCATTAAATGAATCAACTTCTCCCCCTAAAATTTTTTGTTTTCCTTTTAGTGAAAATCCATCTTTAAATTCATTTATTTCAACATTTAATGCTCTAAAATTTTCAACAACCGCTTTTATCCTATCAGATTCTTTTAATCTTAGTTCTTCTGCATTTTTTAATATGGTTTCACCTTTTGTATAACATCCTAACAAAGCTATTAACGGTAATTCGTCAATCATAGAAGGTATAGAATTTATATCGATTTCACTCACTTTTAATTCAGAACTTTCAACATAAATATCTCCATAAGGTTCAGGAAAAGTTTCTTTTATTTCAATATGTATGTTAACATTCATCTCTTTTAATAAATTCAAAAATGCTATTCTTTTTTCATTCAATCCAACATTTTCAATTTTAATTTTTGCATTTTTATGAAGACTTGCTAATGTTATAAAATAAGATGCAGAAGAAAAATCTCCCGGAACAAATATTTTTTTTAAAGGAGATAATATTGACGGATTAACCTTTATAAAACTACTATCTCCTTGAATATCTGCATTCATATATTTTAGAAGCCTTTCTGTATGATCCCGTGTATTATTATCATTTTTTATAGTTACTTCTTTTTTTGAATTAACTCCTGCTATAATAATCGCACTTTTAACTTGTGCACTTTGAACAGGAAGTTCATATTCAATAGAATTTAAAGTGTTTCCTATTATTTTTATTGGAAGATAGTTTTCATTTTCTAAAAATTCAATATCAGCATTCATTATTTTTAAAGGTTCTACAATTCTTTTCATAGGCCTTTTAGATAATGATTTATCTCCAGTAACAATATATTCTCCATCTTTGATTGAAGAAAGAAGACCCATAATTAACCTTGCTGTCGTTCCTGAATTACCTGAATAATAATTTCCATTTTTATTAAATTTTTTAGGAGGAATAATTTTTATGTTATTAAAATCACCTTCATAAGATATTCCTAATTTTTTCATTATCTCGTAAGTTCTAAATGTATCTTCTGAATACAATAAATTTTTTGCAGAAGAAATCCCTTTACTTAATGAAGATAAAATAAATATTCTATGAGTAATAGATTTATCTGATGGAACTTGTATAGTACCTCTAATTTTTTTTGCAGGTTTTATTATCATTTTTATTCCTCAGTTTATTTTTTTATTGAAAACTTTACTAATATTTTTTAATTCTACAAACATATTTTCAAACTCTTTAAAATCCAAAGACTGCTCACTGTCTGATTTAGATTTTTTTGGATTTATATGAACTTCGACAATAATTCCATCTGCCCCTGCAGCCAAAGACGCTTTTACCAAAGAAGGTATTATATCTGTTCTTCCAGCAGCATGACTAGGATCAACAAAAACTGGTAAATTCGAATATTTTTTTAATAAAGGAATCGCTGAAATATCTAGAGTGTTTCTTGTAGCTTTTTCAAAAGTTCTTATGCCCCTCTCACAAAGTATAACATTTTCATTCCCTTCAGAAATAACATATTCTGCAGAGTTCATAAATTCCTCTAACGTATTCATAAAACCTCTTTTTAATAAAATTGGTTTATTTAGATTTCCTACTTTTTTCAACAAATAAAAATTCTGTGCATTTCTAGAACCTATTTGAATTATATCAGAATAATAATTTACTAATTCCACTGTTTCTTCACTTATAGATTCAGTTACTATCTTCAAATTATACTTTTCAGAAGCATTTTTTAATATTTTAAGACCTTTTTCACCAAGACCTTGAAATGTATAAGGAGATGTTCGCGGTTTAAATGCTCCTGCTCTAAAAAAACTTACTCCCAACTCAGAAAGAAAATGTGCAATTTCATTAGTGACTGTTTGATTTTCAACAGAACAAGGACCAGCAATAATGGTGAATTTTTCATCCCCAATAAATAATCCTCTATCAAAATTTATTTTTATCGAATTATCAAAAAATTCTCTTGAAGCAAGTCTTTGAGAAGTTTCTGATTCTAAAATTTTTTTGACTTCTTTTATAGTTTTAATTTTTTTTATAGTTTCTTTATCTAATTTAGATTTTACCTCAATATAAATTTTATCTTTATTTTTATGAATTTTATATTTTATTTTTTTATCTTTAAATAAAGAAATTATTTTTACAAGACTTAGTTCATCACATTTTTCTTTCAGAATTACAAACATTTTATTCCTCCAAATCTTTTCTCAAGTTTTTAGCATCGTGTAAGTAAACAAATTTTTTATTTTCGGCTTCACAATTAATAAGAATCCTTATTGTAAAAGGCATTGATTTTTCAAACTCCGCTTCTTGAAAGCACATAAAAGCAACATCTTTTAAACCAAATTCCTCTCTTATAATAGTTACTGGATTATATGCAGTTATATCTTTTGTGACAGATACAATTATACTATAAAATTCTATTATTTCATTTTTTTTAATTATTTCTTCAAATAATTCTTTTGATTTTAATATTATTTCTTCTTCATTATTATATTTTAAAGTTGTTGCTCCTCTAATACATTTCACTATTTTTCTCCTTTCCAACAACAAAAAAGTTCGTTAAAAACGAACTTTTTTGTTGTAATTAAATTTACTTTTTTGACTTTATATTAGAACTGATAATCGCAGAACTGTTAGTTATAGAAACTTGTGAATTTGAAGAACTTTGAATCAATTTTGAATCTCCAGACAAACTTCTTAAAGGTGCGGTATTATTAAAATAATAAGTCGTGCCTTCAGGCAATTTTATTTCCAAATTAGAAATTGCAGCATTTGTAACTATTTTTACAGGAGAAATAAAATTATTTATATCTAATCGGAAGTTCACTATGGCTGAATTCAACTCTATATTTCTTATAACATTATTATTCAGGTTAAATTTTGTATTTGAAACTGCACAATTTATAACTACTGAAAAAGTTTTCTGTTCTGGAAAAGAAATTATATATTGTTCTCCATAAAAGAAAATTGGGGTAGAGAACGGCTCATAATTTATAATAATTTTATTAGCAAACATCTCAACACCGCCGAATTCCCTTCTTGTTCGTGTATATACTTTTATGTCTGGTGAATCAGAATGAGTTTCAAAAGTAATATTCGCAACAGGTAAATTAGCCTCAAAATTATAGTGAGAATAAATTTCATTTGTTTTTAAAATAAATTCTTCATTATTCATCTTTCTAAACGATATATCTGCTGGAGCAAATATTAAAAATAAAACAAAGAAAGCTGAAACTACCCAATTGATGTATTTTACCCACTTAAACCCACGAACTTCAGATAAAATACCAAGTCCTATCATAATAATTATCAAAGGCCATATTTTAAAGAAGTTTAAGAAAACTCCCGCTAAAATACCACCTATACTTATTCCGCTTAACAACATTATTCCTAAAACGATTATAAAAACACCAATTATTAATTTCATTTTCTTCTTTCCTTTAAATTATATATTATCATCGCTCCACCTAATACAATAAAGATACCTCCAAACATAACTTTCCAAGAAATTCTAAAAATACTGAACGGTAAAAAAGCGTTAAAAAATAATCCAATACCTATAAGTATTAAAAATGCTGCAATCAAAATTTTCACAACATTTTTATCTTCATCACTAATATTTCTTACAAAATCTCTATCTGATTCTTCATTTTTTTTTTCGTCTGAAAAATCTTCTGTTAATTCTTCACCATTTTCTGTTTCTTTATAATCTCTATAATCTCTTTCGTTTCTTCTTAATTCAGACTTTGATGGAATTATAAATAATGATATAATATATAACAATAAACCCGCACCACCAGCAAATGTTAAAGCTACCCATAATAATCGAACTATTACAGGATCAATATTCAAATATTCTCCCATTCCTCCACAAACACCTGCAAGAACCCTATTCTTTTCAGAACGATATAATCTTTTTGACATTTTTTATCCCTCCCTAAATAAATATATTTTTAATAAAAAACATTTTATTTTATAAAAATTTTTTTATCAATATAATATTATACACTTTTATTTTGATTTTTACAATTATTTATGATATTACGGTATTTTAAGGAATAATCCGACATTATTAAGAAAAATAAGTCTTTATTATTTATCTTTTAATTTCTCGTATATTTTATCAAAAATTTCATGATTTTCTAAAAATATTCTTCTTATTTCAGGGTTAAATTGATCAGAATCAGTTTTATTATCTCCAATTTTAATAATTTCTACAGCTTTTTCATGACTAAAAGCTTCTTTATAACTTCTTTTTGAACGCAAAGCATCGTACACATCAATAATACTAACAATTTGCGCTTCAATTGGAATTTCATCTCCAACTAAACCTTCAGGATAACCCCCGCCATTATATTTCTCATGATGATATTTTGCAATATTTCTTGCCATATAAAAATAATCGTCATCCAATATTTTTTCTCCATAAATAGTATGTTTTTTTAATTTTTCCCATTCATCTTCTGTTAACTTTGATGGTTTATTTAAAATTTCGCTTTCAATATAAATTTTTCCTATATCATGAAGAGGAGAAAATTTTCTTATTTTATCAATAAACTCTTCGTCTTTTCCATATTTATAGGATAAAAACGCACTCATTTCGCCTACTCTAAAAACATGTTTCCCCGTTATATCATCATGAGCTTCTGCAATGGAAGCCAATTTTTTCGCGAAATTTAAATAAGTGTTTTTTAAAGCATTTATCTGATACCTATTTTTTACAAAGGTTTTTATTAAAGTTATAAAAGAATTAAAAATAATTTCAGAATTTTCTGAAAAACCTTCTATAGGTACCCCAACAGAAATATTCATTTTTCTATTTTTTGATACTTCAAATGTGTGAGTTACTACAGTATTATTATTTTTGAAAACATATGAAATTTCTTTTAAAAAATCGTCGTTAAGAATAGTTGTTGAGAAATCTCTTATTAGTTCTGTTTTATTCAAAACAACATTTTTATTTTTTAATTTTACTTTTATATTTTTGAATCTTTCAACAATTTCCCCAACAGTTGCTGCAAAAGTCCAATCCTCTCCTTGAATAAAGGCTAATAATGCGAAATTAGAATTTGGTATCAATTGAATACAATAATTTAATACTTCTTCATAATAACTATCAATTTCTACTTTTTCGTTTTCCAAATTTCCTATCATTTTAATAATTCCATTTAATTTATCATTCAAAAAATTATTGTTTTCATACAATGATTCTAATTCTTCATTGAGGGCATACATTTCTTCATTATTTTGAATAAGAGTATTTTTTTGTTCGCTTATTCTTTGAGTTAATACTTTAAATTTTTTCAAAGTAGATTTTTGAAAACTAATTATTGTTAAGAAAACTAAAGACAAAAATAGGATTATAATAATAGAAATTCGGTTTCTCTCAAAAAAATTTAATTTTTTATTCAAAAATATAGTGTTATTAGGAAAAATATATTCATTAAGATTAAAATATTTAATCTTATCCCAATTAAATATTGGAATAACAGAAACATCTGAGACAAAATTAATAAATTCAATATTTTTATTATTTAAAAAT
>CAYZNB010000131.1:4923-8281 GCA_964478535.1 uncultured Thermotogaceae bacterium | reverse complement strand
TTTTATTGATACTAAAGATGTTCCTCCAAAACCTATCAACATTCCAAATCCCATTAATATAAGCATTATGGGAAATCCTATGGTTAATCCAGCCAATGCCATTGATCCTATAACATTTCCAATAAAAATTCTATCTACTATATTATAAATAGAATTAACTAGCATTCCTACTACTGCTGGTAATGAAAATCTAAATAAAAGTTTACCTAAATTTTCTGTTCCCATCAAATTTGTTTTGTTCATACTTCACCTCATGCGGTAATTTTATTTCCATATAATTGGTAATTATTTAATTCAAGAATTAATCCCTCAATACTTTTCATTTTTATTTACTGAATGAATAGGTTTTCCTTTTTCTAAAAAACTTATTATATTTTCAAAAGCTCCATCAATACTTCCTTCTACTGCTTCTAGATTATATCCCGCAACATGAGGAGATAATAACACATTTTCTAAAAGATGCAACGGGTAATTTGATGGAAGAATAAACTTTTTTTCGTTTGTAGGATAATTGTACCAAACATCTCCAGCAAATCCTTTTAAAGATTTGCTTTCAAGTGCTTCGTATAAATCTTTTTCTTTTATTATAGGCCCTCTACCTACATTAATTAAAAACTTGTTTTTCATTTCATTTAAATATTTTTTATCAATAATTCCTTCGGTTTTATCGGTCAACGGAAGACATACAAAAACAATATCACTATTTTCAAAAACTTCTTCTAATTCATTTGATATTTTATCTATATTTTCAGGCAACACATCTAAATTTCTTTTATAGCCTATTATTTCACAATCAAAAACTTTTAAGAGTTTCGCTAAATTTAACCCTATCGACCCCAATCCTAAAATTCCACATTTTTTTTCATACATGCTTGTCCAAGTTTTTTTAGCACTTTCATATACTGTGAAACCATGCCATTTTCCAACTTTCAAATCATCATGATAATTATGGATTTTTCCTATAAGAGTCAACGCAAGAGAAAAAGCTCTTTCGGCAACATGTTTACCATTTCCGTGAGAATTAGATATCATAATATTCCTTTCAAATAATGGTTTTAAATCTAAATTGTTTACTCCCGCAAAAGGCACAAAAACAATTTTTAAATTTTTACATAAATTAATATATTTTTCTTCTAAATACCCATTAACTATACCATCTGCTGTTTTTAATTCATTTATAAAGTTTTCATCTGTTTTTGAAATTTCTATAAATTCATGGTTTGGAAATTTTAATTTCAATTCTTTTAATCTCTCTTTCAAATATTGACTGTTCTGATCCACAAATAATATTTTCATTTTTACCTCCATATATTTTGTATTCATTATTTCATAATTATTTTTTAACACACTCCATCATATTATATGATACAATAGTTAGTATAACGTATCTTTTTTTGGAGGTGAATTTTTTGAAACAAGAAAGAAGACTTAGCAATACTAAAGTTGATGTTTTTAATAACCCTATATGGAAATCTCTCATTCTTCTTGCTTGGCCTATAATTATAAGTAACCTTTTACAGACTATTTATAATTTGACTGATGCATTTTTTTTAGGAAAATTAGGACCACAAGAGTTTTCAGCTCCTACGGTTTCTTTTCCTATAATTTTTGTTTTTATATCTTTAGCGAGCGGTTTTTCTCATGCTGGTGCTTCTATGGTTGCACAATATACTGGCATGAAAAACAAAAAAGCTGCTGAAAAGGCTGCGGCTCAAACAATTTTGACAGTAGGAGTTGTTGCAACTGGTATAATGATTTTTGGTTACATTTTTGCGGGAAGATTTTTATCTCTAATGAGTGTAACTCCTGACATCTATAATTATGCTCTTACTTATTTAAGGATTATAATTATTTCACTACCTTTCACTTTTTTAACAGAATTGCTTGGCGGAATATTTAGAGGTTGGGGAAATTCTTATATCGCTTTGAGGTTTAATTTTATTGCCATAATAATGAATATTATCCTTGATCCTCTTTTAATTTTTGGTTTAGGTCTTGGAGTATATGGTGCTGCTGTTGCAACATTGATTTCAAGAGGAACTATGTCTATAATCTTTTTAACAATTATTATAAAAGGTAAATTAGGTTTTAGAATTCATTTAAAAGATTTTTTGCCGGATTTCTCGTTTATAAAAAAAGTTTTAACTATAGGATTGCCATCTTCTTTAGGTCAATCTGTAACTGCTTTTGGTTTTACTGTTATAATTGGTGTTGTTTCAAGATTTGGAGCAGAAGTTATCAGCGGTTATGGCGTAGGAAATAGGATAACTTCTATGATTGTCATGTTCGCAATTGGAATTTCTTTAGCTTCTTCTTCAATGGTCGCACAATTCGTAGGTGCTGGAGAAACAAAAAAAGCTAGCAAAACTATTAAAACAGCTGCTGCTTTTACATTTTTTTCTGTTTCATTTTTCTCAGTATTGTTATTTTTCTTTGGTCATAATGTAACGAGGTTCTTTATTAATGACCCTAAAGTAATAGAAATAGGTGGAATATTTTTTAGTTTAATTTCATTTTCTCTTCCTTTTTTTGCTACAATGTCTGTTTTTCTTGAAGCTTTAAGAGGAACGGGCCACACTATTCAATCTACGATAGTTGATTTAACTCGTTTATGGTGTGTAAGAGTGCCTTTAGTTTTGATTTTATCTAACCTATACGGGTTTCAGGGAATATTTTATGCAATGATAATAAGTAATATTGCCGCTTTAATAATAGCCTTAATATTTTTTAATGTGGGTAGTTGGAAAAAGAAAACTGTTCATACACTTTCAGAAGAATGCGTTTAAAAATTTAGTTTTTCTTTTAAACCACTTAAATAATTTCTGCCTACTTTTAAAATCGTTTTTTGTTTATCTGAAAGTTCTACAATATATTCTCTCATAAATATTTTTTGAAGTTTTTTTATTTTTTCGATTGATACAATATAACTTTTATGAATTCTTATGAAAAACTCAGAATCCATTTGTTCTTCGATTTTTTTTAAACTCGAGTCATAAAAATATTCTTTGTCATTGGTACATAAAAAAGTATATTTTTCTTGTGCTTTAAAATAATAAATTTCTTCTTGCGGGATGACTATTATGTCATCCTTGTCTTTTATTGAATATCTTTTTACACCATTTTCACCTTTCATATATTTTTGAATGGTGTCAAGCAGGTTATCATCAATCTTTATATTTTTTTTGAACGCTTTTTCCACAGAGATCTTAAGTCTATCTACGGTAGTTGGTTTTAAAATATAATCTATTGCATTCTCTTCAAAAGCTTTAACAGCATAATTATCATATGCTGTAACAAATATTACAAGAGGTTTATAAGTGATTTCTTTTAAAACTTCAAAACCATTTTTTATTGGTAT
>CAYZNB010000131.1:0-4823 GCA_964478535.1 uncultured Thermotogaceae bacterium | reverse complement strand
CCAAAACCAAATTTAAAATCTTTATTTTTAAAACCTATTCCAGTATCAGATATTTCTATATATATAATTTCACCAATTTTTTCTACTTTTAAAGTTATATTTCCTCCCTCTTTTTTCTTTGCAATTCCATGTATAATAGAATTTTCAACTATTGGTTCTATTATAAGAGGAGGAATTTTTATGTTTTCTATTTCTTTGTCAACATAAATTGAATAATCTAATCTTTCTTCTAATCTTATTTTTTCGATTTCGAGATATTGTTTTATAAGATTTATTTCTTCTTTTAATGTATACGCTTCAACTTCTTCAGAAGAATATAATATTTTTCTGTAAAGATTAGAAAGATTTATAACTACTTTTTCAGCTTTTGCTGGATCGGTATAAACAAGATCTAAAATTGTATTTAATGTGTTAAATAAAAAATGCGGATTAATCTTCGATTGAAGTGCTGCGAGTTCTGATTTTAATTGAAGATTTTTAAGATTTTCATTTTCTTTAATTTTGAATTCTATATCATTTTTTATCTTTTTATATATAACAAAAAGAAAAAATGATACTAAAAATAAAATTAAATTTAATGAAACTAATAATCCTTGAAATTCTTGTGGAAAATATATAAAAGTAAAAGGAAAAAACACGCTAGATGCTCTAAAAGCTAATTCAGCCCCACTAAAAAAAGAAACTGCAACTACAAGTATTGTCAAAATTATTCTTATCATTTTTACTTCTACATGCCTTAAAAAATAATAGTTAAAAAAAGAGTAAATTATATAATATGTAAAACCTATACAATTTGAAAAAATCGCAGCTATAGCTATATTGAAACTAAAATTATGTAATGTCCCACTAAAGAAAAGTATTATAAGCGATATAGCTATAACAGATATTTGATTTATTATAAATATTTTTAAAAAAACTTTGAATTTAAACATAATCATTCAACCTTTTAATTTTAATTATTTCTATCTTAAATAAGAAAGCATATATCTTGCTTCACTTACAAAAAATAAATCACAGTTAGTTTCAATTATAGTTTCAAGAAGTTCTATAGTTTTATTAATTTTTCTCTCTCTTTCGTATGATTTAGCAAGTTTAAATCTTGCTTTACATACGGAAATCATCTCTAAAGGGGCTTCTAAATTTTCTAATCTAAAAATTATGTATTCATAATCATTTATTGCCGTTTCTGTACAGAAATCAAATTCTGTCATAATATAGCATGTCTCCGCCCTTATAAACCTAAATAACAAATTATCACTATCTTTTTCGATAACTTTTTTCATGTCTGAAACTCCAGTTAAAACATACCACATCCTTGCTGGCGGAAACCACATATACCCCCCTAATAAAGTCAAAACACTTCCGTATCTAAGATCAATTTCCGGATTTTGTCTTTTTTCCCGTTTGGCTTTTTCAAAAAGAATTTTAGCTCTTTTTAATGCATCATGATTTCCTTCAAGCCCTATATCATGATATATGATGCCAAGATCCACAAGAGTTTCATAATTATTAGGAAAATTTTCTAAAGCCTCTTCTAAAATTGTTATCCTATTTATTAATTTTTGATAATAATCTTCATCCAAATTTTGTTCAATTTTATATGCTTCTGAAAAAATAGTAGTACCAAATATTAATATTAAAAGCACAAAAAAGCTAATTTTCATCAATATCACCCCAAAATAATTTATCATATCAATTATACACAATTTTTTTAAACTAATATTGCATTTTGATAAAATTAACTTCTCTAAAATATTTAGAAGGTAATTAAAAAATTATTTAAAATATTAATTTTATTAAATATACTATTTAAAATATTTATTTTTTAGATAATAAAATAAATTTCATTTGACTTTTTTAATTTAAAATGGTATAATTTTATAAAAATATTTATTTTCATTTTAAAATATTGGAGGTGTAATTATGAAAAGTTTATTTTTAATTAAAGAAGGTTCTTTTGAAAATTTGGAAACGATAAAAATTAAATCCGTTATTTCTGAAGTTATATTTTATAAAGGTGATAAAAATAAATTTGAGTACTATTCTAATTCAGACGATTTTAATGGCTCCATAAACATCAACACAGAAAATAATACTTTTTCTTTCACAGAATATTTCCGAACTCCTTTTACTGATAATTTTAATTTAAAAAATGTTTTAAAAATTTATTTAAGTTATATTCCTGAAAATTTATTCATTACAGAAAAAGCAGGAAAAATTGATTTAGAAAATTTTGAATCTTCTAAAATTATTGAAATCAAATTATTAGCAGGGAGTGTTAAAGGAAAGTTTTTAAAAACAAAAGATTTTAGTCTAGATATGAAAGCGGGAGATATAAATTTTGAAAATATTGAAAGTTCTTTTTTTTCAACAAATATAAAAGCGGGTAGCTTTAAAGTTTCCGAAATTAATTCTAAGAAAATTTTTCTTGATGGAAGTGCGGGAGAGTTCCGTATAAAAAAAATTACTTCTAAAACTTTTGAAACAAATCAAAAAGCCGCTGAAATATCTTTAGATGAACTAAATACTGAAGATTTTGACTTGAATTGTGCTGCAGGAAATATTTTAATTAAATCATGTGATTTTAAATACGGTTCTGCAAAAGTTAGTCTTGGAAATTTAAAAATTGGTATAGGTAAAAATAATATAAAAATATCTTCTAGGGTTAGTCTGGGGAACATAAAATTATTCGGAGAAAATCAACAGAACCATTCAGAATTAATTTTTGGAGAAGGTAATAAAAAATTAAAACTTGATGTTAGCTTAGGAAATATTGAAGTTTATTAAAAACAAAGGCATATTTAAATATGCCTTTGTTTTTTATTTGCTTTTTATTACTTTATTTAAAGCATCAGCTAATTTTTTTATTTTCTTTAAATCATCAAGTAAATTATTAGATATATTCTTCATCGTTTCTATTGAAGAACTTATTTCTTCTATATTTGCATTATGTTCTTCAGAAATTGCAGTTAAGTTTTCAATCTTATTATTTACGCTTTCAAAATTTTTATTTATTTCATTCATATGATTATTCTGAGTAATAATTTTTTTATTTAAATCATTATAAGAATTATCTATTTTAGAAAAAGAGTTTATTATATTTTCTGTTACAGTTTTTCCTGAAGTTAAAAAATTACTTATTTGTCCCATTTCTTCTTTTATATCAGAAGATCCTTTTTTTAATTTAGAAGTAATTTCATGAATATTTTTAGCCGTATTTGAACTTTCCTCCGCAAGTTTTCTAATTTCATCTGCAACAACTGCAAATCCTTTACCTGCTTCTCCAGCTCTTGCAGCTTCTATAGCTGCATTCAAAGCCAATAAATTTGTCTGTTCTGAAATACTCGTTATACTTTCTAAAAATTGATATATTTCATCTGTATGCACGTTCATATCCTCAACTGTATTTGAGGCTTCCTGCACTGCATTATCAAGAGAAATTATTTTTTCTTCTAAATCCGATACATCTGTTGTATTTGATTTTATAGAATTCTGTATAATATTTGATTCCTGAAAAACTTCTTTAGAAATAGATGCTGTTTCAGAAATATCTTTTCCTATTTTTGAAGATATTTCTGAAATTTCCATAGTGTTTTTTGATGTTTCGTTAACCCCTATACTTATTTCTTTCGATGATTCATTTAAATTTTCATTTAAATCATTTGAATCTTTTAATGAATTATGAAATAATTCTACACTTTTTTCAAGTTTTTTAGATGTGTCTGAAATCAAATCCATACTTAAATTCAATTCCTTTAGTAATTTTTTAGATTCTTCAGAATTTTTTAATGCATTTTTTATAGCTTCATTTCCCCATTTTGATAATAAATATAAGGTCAAAGTAATCAAGTTAAAAAAAACCATTTGCATAAAAAATTCTTCAAAAACACTTTCAGAAATATTAAATAAATATTCTGGATTTATCAAATAAATTGTAATCAAAATAAAATTAATTATCCCTGAATAAATTAGCGTAAGTTCTTTCTTAAAATACAACGAAATTAACACAATAAGAGCAAAATATAAAACAAAAATTCTCGGATAACTTCCCTCTGTAATTAATTTAAATAAAGCTCCTAAAGTTGGTATCATTATTAAAATCAAAGCTTTTATTTTATCATTAAATTTCAAAAGATATAACAACGTTGCTACAATAGACGAGGCAAATGTTGTAAACAGAGTATTTTTACCTATAGAAAAACCTTCCAAAATAATTGCAAAAATACTTAAAACTGATGAATTAAACCATATGAAAAATAATAATACTTTGTGAACTTCATTAAAATAAGTTTTTTCTGATTCATTCATGTTCTTTCCTCCGCAAAATAATATTTTAATTTCTGTAAATTTTGTGAACAATTATGAAATGTTGAAACTTATAAATAAGAAAAAAATTTATGAGATTTGTCATTTCGAACGAAAAAGCATTCTTCTTTTGAGGAGAAATCTGCGGGTTTGTGGTTTTATGTTTTGAAATATTTTGATACAAAATCAAAGTTCGCAGATCTCTCCTCCCAAAAACGTCGTTCGAGATGACAGAGAGTAAAAAAAGTTTTTAGATTATGTATAAACTTCAATAACTTTTTCAAAAACCTACTATTAATGTTTAATTGGTTAATTGGTGAAGTGTTTAAATACTGAAAAGTTAAAAGTAGCAAGTGACACAAATTTTTTTTATTATAATGCTTTTTAAAGTTGGTCAGCAGACAGTTGGTCTGTTGGTCAGGAAAAACAAATGATGTTTAAATGTTTAATTGGTTAAGCGGTTAATTAGCGGCTAGAACCCTAAATATTAGACAATAAATAAGAAAATCATAAAAAAT
>CAYZNB010000130.1:0-8295 GCA_964478535.1 uncultured Thermotogaceae bacterium | reverse complement strand
GTCAAAAAATGCTAAAAATAGCAAACTCGCTACGCTCAAACATGCTATTTTCTTAACGCATTTTTTGATTCGCTCAATTGTTTTTTTGACGAAAATTCTCAATTGCTCGCTACTTTATTTCATCCACATTTACTGTCAAAACATTATAAAAAATCAAAAACTTTTTTTAAGCATTATATGATTTTCCTAACCACTCATCTACTAACCAACTTTAAAATCATTTTTTACTGTCAAAACATTATAAAAAATCAAAAACTTTTTTAAGCATTATATGATTTTTCTTACCAACTGACTACTAACCAACTAAACAAATTGTTCGCGACATTTTTTCATTCAGCTTCCCACTTTCCAACTTAAATGCTTTTTAAAATGAACTTGAAAAAAGCGAAAAAAATCAAAATTCAATAGTTTAGTGAACATAATTAAATTTAAAACAGAATAAAAGGATTTGACTAAACTCTTTTGATTAATGTAAAATATAATCAGGTAACGTTATCAGATAACGTTACCAAATATTGAAATAACTTAGTAAAAAAAACAGGATAAAGGGGTGAAGGTGTGAAAACAACTAATGAATTAAACAAAGTTCCAATGTTAACAAAGATTTTTTTTGGTGCCGGGGATATGTATGGTGGTGGAGCATTCAATATTGTCAATTTCTTTTATGCTATTTTTTTGACAGATGTAGTTCAATTAAGTCCTGCAATGGCTGCACCTATTTTTTTAATTGGAAAAATTTGGGATGCAGTGACAGATCCTTTAATGGGGATATTAAGTGATAGAACAAACACAAAATTTGGAAGAAGAAGACCTTACTTTTTATCTGGAGTAATTTTAATTTTCTTATCTTTTGTAATTTTATGGTATCCTGCAAATTTTGAAAATACTACTTTCAAATTCATTTATGTGTTATTTTCTTACGTATTTTTTAATACTGTTTTTACTATAGTTATGGTGCCTTATTCAGCTATGGCAGCAGAAATAACTCTTGATTATAATGAGAGGACATCAGTTAATTCAATAAGGCTCATGTTTTCTCTGGGCGCATCAGTTTTATGTGCAATTTTACCTATGCAAATAGTAAATAGTGCTTCTGATCCAAGAACAGGGTACATTTATATGGCAGTATTTTTTGGAATATTATTTTCACTTCCATGGATAGGAGTATTTACGTTTACAAAAGAAAAACCACAATTTAAAGCTTTAAAAAAGGAATTTGATTGGAAAAAAACATTTTTAGAACCAATAAAAATAAAATCATTTAGAACTTTACTTGTATTTTTTCTTGCTTCATATTTAGCAATGGATGTAGTTTCGATGATATTTGCATATTATATGACATATTATATGAACGCTAAAGGTTCACTTCCATTAGTTTTAGGATCTTTAATAATAGTACAAATATGTTTTGTTCCAGTTTATGCGCATATAGCTAAAAAGAAAAGTAAAAATTTTGCGTATATTTTAGGAACTTCAATATGGATACTTATAAGTTTATTGACTTTAATAATAAGACCTACATGGCCTATTTGGACAATGTATTTATTTGCAGCACTTATTGGAAGTGGAATATCAGCAGCATCTGTAATGCCTCATGCAATTTTTGGAGATGTAACTGATGTTGGCGAATTATATTTTAACGAAAGACGTGAAGGAAGTTTTAGTGGCTTAATAACTTTTACAAGAAAATTTTCTTCAGCAATTGTTCAATCCGTTGTATTAACTATACTTGGAGTAGTAGGATATTTAAATCCTATCGATTCTGTTGAATTCCAACAACCAGAAAATGTTATTAATACTATAAGATATATTTTAGCATTTGCACCTTTAATTATTTTAAGTTTTGGATTAATTGCGGCATTTAGGTATCCTCTAACTCATGAACTCCACAATAAACTGAGAGATCATCTTGCATATTTAAGAGGAGATAAAAAAGTAGAGCCGCTAACAGAAGAAGAAATAAAAATATTGAAAGATAAATTAATTTGAGGTAGATAAAACTTGAAATATTTTTATTTAATAATATTATCCATAATATGGGGCACATACTATATTTCTAATAAGATTTCAGTTCAAACAACATCAGTGTTTTCAGTAGGATTATTTATAAGAATATTTACGTTTTTTCTTTTAATAATAATAATGTTTTTTTCAAAAGAATTGAAAAATTTAAAAGTTATTAAATATAACTATAAAAAACTATTTATAATAGGATTTTTTGGTTTTTTACTTGATGTATTTGCATTTTTAGGATTAACATATTCAACAGCATCAAACGGAGCAATACTATTAAAAACAGACGTTCTTTTTGCTAATGTAATTTCACTTATTTTAGGAATAACCTTTGGATTATTTGATTGGATTGGAACTTTGTTGATGTTTGGAGGAATAATATTTGTTTTAAATATTGATGTTTCAAATTTTAATTTTAATTTTGGAGATATATTTTTTATATTAAGTGGATTATTTATTTCTTTAAATGCATTTATAATTAAAAGTCTACAAAATAGTGAAAATCCAGTCAAAGGAAAAACTATCGCTTTTTATAACAATTTTTTTGCAATGATATTTTTTATGATATTTTCATTTGTGCAAAGAGGAGGAGAAATTTTTTCATTCAACAGAGAATCATTATTTCCATTGGTAATAGCTGGAATATGTCAAACACTCGTATATTTAGTATACTATTTTAATATAAAAATATTTCCAGTATGGATAGTAGTTGTATTTCTATTGTTTATGCCCGTATTTGTAACTGCGGTAGGAGTATTATTTTTAAATGAAAAAGTTGTTTTAATTCAATATTTTGGATTTTTATTAATTTTATCTGGAGCAATTTCGATAATTTATAGTCAAAATAAAAAATATATAAAAATAAGTAAAAATTGTTCAATAAAAAAGGAGTGAGTAAAAAAATGATTTTTAATTATTACATGCCAACAAAAGTTATATTCGGAGAAGATAAATTCTTTGAATTAAAATCATTTATAGAAAATAAAAAGTTTCTCGTTATCAGTGAAAATTTTTTAGAAAAAATAGGTATAACAAAATATTTTTCTGAAAATTTTGAAAATAATTATTATCTTTTTGATGATGTGAAACCTAACCCACCATCTGATATGGTAGATAAAGCTGCAGATTTTGCAAGAATGAACAATATTGAAATAATAATAGGATTAGGTGGAGGTAGTGCATTAGATACAGCAAAAGCAGTTGCATGTATGTTAGATAAAGAAAATTCAATAGTAGATTATTTAAATGGAGATGTATCATTTTCCGAAAGAAAAGTTAAACTAATAGCAATTCCTACAACGTCAGGAACGGGAAGTGAAGTGACAAATGTCGGAGTTTATACAGATATAACAATATCAGAAAAAAAGCCTTTAGTAAGTCAATACTTCTGGCCGGATATTGCTATAGTAGATCCTAAACTCACATATTCGATGCCACCAAGAGTAACAGCGGTTACAGGATTAGATGCTTTAACTCATGCGATAGAATCATATTGGGCTTTAGGAACACAAACTATTAGTGAAACGCTTGCATTAGAAACAATAAAATTAATATTTGAGTATCTTCCAAAAGCTTTTGATAATCCAAATGATCAAACAGCAAGAGAAAAAATGTCATTAGCAAGTCTTATGGCGGGTATGGCTTTTAGTCAAACAAGAACAACAGCAGCTCATGCTATAAGTTATCCATTAACAAACATATACAACATTGAACACGGATTAGCTTGTGCATTAACATTACCCTCTCTTATAAAATATACATATGAACCAATTAAAGAAAAAATGGATAAACTCGTTAAATATCTTGAAATGAATAATATAGAAGATTTATCTAATAAAATAGAAACAATGATGAAAAATTTTAATCTTTCAATCAAATTAAAAGATTATGGGATAAAAGAAGAAGAAATAGAAAAAATAGCAGATATATCTATGAAAGCAGCGATAATAAATTTATTACCAAAAAAAATTGAAAAAGAAAATCTTCTAAAATTATTAAAATCAATATTATAGTGAGGTGTTTTAAATGGAAATATCAGAATTAAAAAAAATTGCTTTAAAAATAAGGCAAAGAACTATTAAAACAATAGGAATACTTGGAAGAGGCCATGTTGGAGGTAGTTTATCAATTGCCGAAGCTCTCGCTGTTCTCTATTATTACGAAATGAAAATAGATCCTAAAAATCCAAAATGGGAAGAAAGAGATCGCTTTATATTATCAAAAGGACACGCAGGACCTGCATTATACTCTGTTTTTGCTGATTTAGGCTACTTTCCTGAAGAATGGCTTGAAACGTTAAATCAACCAAACACTAAATTACCAAGTCATTGTGATAGAACTATAACTCCAGGAATCGATATGACCGCGGGATCTTTAGGACAAGGACTATCAGCAGCGATAGGAATGGCAATGGCTATAAAAATAGATAAAAAAGATAATTATGTTTATGTAATGATGGGAGATGGAGAAACACAAGAAGGACAAGTATGGGAAGCTGCAATGTTTGGAGGTAATCAACCTTTAGATAATTTAATAGCCTTTATAGACAACAACAAACTTCAAATAGATGGCCCTACAAAAGAAATAAATGATGTTGAACCAATATCCGATAAATGGAAAGCATTTAAATGGGATGTTCATTCTGTTGATGGACATAGCGTTGAAGAAATAATAAATGCATTAAAAAAAGCAAAAGAAACTAAAAACAAACCTTCATTAATAATCTTAAACACAATAAAAGGAAAAGGCGTTGCATTTTCTGAAAATCTTGTAAGTTCACATAATATGGCAGTTACTGAAGAACAATGGAAACAAGCCGTTGAAACGCTTGAAGAAGAGGTGAAAAAAATATGAGTGAAGAATTAAGAAATATATACGGAAAAGAATTATGTAAACTTGCAGAAAGCGATAACAGATTAATAGTAATGGAATCAGATCTTATGGGAGCACACGGAACAAAAATATTTAAAGAAAAATTCCCTGAAAGATTTATAGATGTTGGAGTTGCTGAAGCTAACATGGTCGGAATAGCTGCAGGACTTGCAAATATGGGAAAAATCCCATTTATACATTCATTCACTCCATTTGCAACAAGAAGAGTATATGATCAACTCGCAGTTTCTGTAGGACTCGCTAAATTACCAGTAAAAATTGTCGGAACAGATCCAGGAGTAGTAGCAGAACTTAACGGACAAACCCATATGAGCTTTGAAGATGCAGGAATAATGCGTAATCTTCCAGGATTTATAATAGTCGAACCAGTAGACTCTGTACAATTGAAAAAAATGCTTCCACAAATAATCGATTCAGGTAAACCAACATATATAAGACTTCAAAGAAAAGAAACAGAGAATTTTTTTAATGAAAGTGACGATTTTGAAATAGGAAAAATAAAAGAAATAAAAGATGGAACAGACGTGACAATAATTACATCTGGGATAATGCTTAAAGAAACTATGAACGCTGCTAAAATGGCTGAAGAAGAAGGAATATCGGTGAAAATATTAAATATGCACACATTAAAACCAGTCGATGAAATAACTATAATTGATGCGGCTAAAAAGACAGGTGCTGTTATAGTAGCAGAAAATCATAGTATTATAAACGGTTGGGGAAGTGCAGTCGCTGAAGTTTTATGTGAAAATTATCCTGTTCCTTTAAAAAGAATAGGAGTAAAAGATCATTACGGAGAAGTCGGACCTCTTAATTTTTTAATGGAAAAGTATGGATTGAAAGATAAACATATATTTGAGGAAATTAAAAATATCTTAAAAAGGAAATGATTTTATGAAAATAATCCATAATAAAGAAAGGTTTTCAATTTTTTTAAATGATTTTGAAATAATAAATCATTCAAAAGAAAATCCATTTATATTTTGTGGTAAAGGATTACCTGAATATAAAAGAACGAAAGGTTTTTTTCATGTTTCTGAAAAAATAGATGAAAAAGTTCCATTTAAACATTTTGAAATACTTGAAAATAAAGAAAATGAAATAAAAATAAAATTTTTTATATCAGAATGTAGCATGGTTATATTGTTTAAAAAAGAAGAAGAAAGAATGAAAATATATTTTGAAAAAACTATGCCATGCGTTTCAAGAATTTGGATAAATTTAAAATCAAATAAAGACGAATCTGTTTATGGATGTGGAGAGCAATTTTCTGAATTCAATATGAAAGGGAAAAAACTTCCATTGTGGGTATCAGAAAAAGGTGTGGGAAGAAACAAAAAAGATATTACATCATTACTTGCTGATTTTAAAGATGATGGCGGAGGAAATTGGTACACAACATATTTTCCAATTCCAATTTTCATATCATCAGAAGGATATTTTTGCAACATTGAACATTCGAGTTATATGGAATTTGATTTTACTCATCCAGAAAAACATGAAGTATACATATGGGGCGTTCCGCATAGCATAACAATCTCTAAAAAAAATTCAATAATTGAAGCAGTAAAAGACGTAATAACATATAATAGTCCGCAACCGAAAGTTCCGGAATGGGTATTTGAAGGAATAATACTTGGAGTACAAGGTGGTACCGATATAGTTGAAAAAAAAGTTCAAAAAGCAATAGAAAATGAAGTTCCTGTAAAAGCTGTATGGATTCAAGATTGGGTAGGTCAAAGAATAACTGACTTCGGAAAACAACTCATGTGGAATTGGGAATATGATAATAACAGATATCCAGATCTTCCACAAACGATAAAAAAATATAATGAAAAAAATATAAGATTTTTAGGCTATATAAATCCTTTTATAGCAAAAGAAAGCAAATTTTATTCTGAAGCTGTTGAAAATGGATATTTTGTAAAAGATTTAAACGGAAAAGTTATAGATATAACAGTAACAACCTTTCCCGTTGGACTTCTTGATTTAACAAATGAAGAAGCAAGAAAATGGATAATAAGCATAATTAAACAAAATATGATTGGTATAGGATTAAGTGGTTGGATGGCAGATTTTGGAGAATATCTTCCAATAGAAACGACACTTAAAAACGGTGAAAGTTCTGAATTATTTCACAATAAATATCCTGCAGAATGGGCAAAAATAAATTGGGAATCAATTAAAGATGTATCTGAAGAATGTTTCTTTTTTATGAGAGCAGGGTATTCTCAAAGTGTAAAATATTGTCCTTCATTTTGGCATGGAGATCAACTCGTAAGTTGGAGTAAATCAGATGGGATTCCTACAGTAATAAATGCAGCACTTTCTTTATCTATGAGCGGAGTAGGAATAACTCATTCTGATATAGGAGGATATACAACACTTGCAAAAAATATTCCTGAACAATTTCACGTAAAAAGATCAAAAGAATTATTCATGAGATGGACAGAACAAAGTGCATTCACTCCAATAATGAGAACACATGAAGGGAATTGGCCTGATGAAAATTGGCAATTTGATTCAGATGAAGAAACAATAAAACATTTTGCAAGAATGGGAAAAATTCATAGTAAATTAAAAAATTATACGGTTGAACATGCTGAAAATTATTATAATAAAGGAATTCCAATAATAAAACCTGTATTTTTTCAATACGATTATGAAACTTTCAAAAATGATAAAAAATCATATTTATATGGAACAGATCTTTTTGTATCTCCTGTAATAGAACCTGCTATTATAAAGAGTCAAGTAACATTGCCTGAAGATAATTGGATACATTTATGGACATTAAAAGAATATACAGGCGGAACATATGAGGTAAATGCTGAAATAGGCTATCCACCGGTGTTTTTTAGAAAAGAGTCTAAATATTTTGAAACATTTAAAGAAATATCTGAAATAAAGTGAAAAAGTAAATTAGTTGGTAAGTAGAAAGTTGGAAAGGAAAAACATTAAAATCATTTTTATATTTACCACTTTTCACTTCTCGCTTTTTGCTTTTAATGTAGTGTAACAGCCACGCTGAACTTTGCACGGCGTTACAGCACTTATGACAACGTAGGTATTTTTATAGTTAGATTGGAAAAAACACTAAAACAAGCACTTGTACTTAATTCCCCTCTTGAGGGGTGGCAACCGAAGGTTGACGGGGTGGACAGGTTTTTGTAAATGCATAAAATATTTAGTTGGTAAGTTGGTTAGGAAATGCATTAAAACTAAATGCTTATAATAATGAAGAGGTAAACATTGGATAAAATTATTAGTTGGTCAGGAAAAACATTAAAACCTTGTAATAATGAAGTGGTAAACATTGGATAAAATAAACGCGAACAAGATCAAATTTTCTAAAAAACAAATTTCGCTCGGTCAAAATTTGCTAAAAAT
>CAYZNB010000129.1:0-8473 GCA_964478535.1 uncultured Thermotogaceae bacterium | reverse complement strand
GTAACGCCGTGCAAAGTTCAGCGTGGCTGTTACACTACATTAAAAGCAAAAAGCGGTTAAATAGTTAAAAGTTGCAAGTGACAAGTGAAACAAACTTTTTACTTTAAACTTGTTTTTGGAAAATTCGCATAAAAAGCTGCGGCTTTTATTAAATGTTCAATTTCTATTAATTCATTAGGAGCATGAGCATATTTTTCTTCTCCTGGACCAAATCCTATTGTGGGTATATTAAAAACTCCTGCTGTTACAGTACCATTTGTACTGAATGTCCATTTGTCTATTACTGGATTTTCGTCAAATACTTCAACATAATTTTTAACTGAATTTTGAACGAGTTCATGTGATTCTTCTATTACCCAACTTGGAAAATATTTTTCTACGGGATAATTTTCTCCAGTGTATGCATATTTGTTATAAATTAATTGAGATATTTCAGCTTGAACTCCCGATCTTTTTATAGCGGTTTCTACTTCTTTGAAAACGGATTCTTTCGTTTCTCCTGCTGTTACTCTTCTATCAATTTGAATTTGACATTCGTCAGGAACAGCATTATGAGAAGGTGATTTAAAAAATATTTGAGAAACTACGATAGTGCCTTTACCTAAAAATGGGTCGTCAGGTAATTCATCATTAAGTTTTTCAATTTCATTTATAACTTTTGCCATTTTATAAATAGCATTTTCGCCTCTTTCAGGGGCACTTGCATGTGCTGAAATTCCACTGGTTTTTATTCTGAACTCTAATCGACCTCTATGTCCTCTATATATTCTTAAGCTTGTAGGTTCTGTAATTAATACACAATCAGGGATTATTTTCTCAATTTCTATTAAGTTTCTCCAGCATAAACCATCACAATCTTCTTCCATTACAGTTCCTGTTACATAAACTGTAAAATCATCTAAAAGATCTAATTCTTTCATAATTTTCATTCCATAAACAGCTGAACATATACCACCTTTTTGGTCTGAGGCACCTCTTCCGTAAACGTATTTTTCATCAAATTCACCGCTGAAAGGATTTTTTTTCCATAAATCTTCATTTCCTACTTCTACCGTATCTATATGCGCATCAATAGCAATAATTTTTTTCCCGTTACCTATTTTTCCTACAACACTACCCAATCTATCAATAAACACTTCTTCAAATCCAACTTTTATCATTTCGTCACTTATAACTCGTATTACTTCTTTTTCTTCGCCCGAATAACTTTTCGCTTTAATTAATCTGCTCATGAAATCTACAATTTCATTTTTATATTTATAAGCTAATTCTAATGTTTTATGCAAAGCCTTTACCCCCTTTTATTATAGTTTTTCCAGTATTTTTTTTGATATTTCATTATGTTTTTTTACTATATATTCAATATCTCTTTCTATCAATTCACCATCTTTTATTCTGATATCCCCGTTTATTACAGATAAATCTACACTTTTAGCATCACAAAATATTACAGCAGATGTAGGGTCGGAAAGTCCTCCGGCGAATTCCAATTTGTTTAGGTTGAATCCTATAAAATCTGCAGCATATCCGACTTTTATTTGCCCAATATAATCGTCCATTCTTAAAACAGAAGCACCACCATTAGTAGCTAATTTTAATACTTCTCTTGAAGTTATTGCATCAGCACCATATTTAACTCGTTGTAATAATAAAGCGTTTCTTATTTCGTAAATCATGTTATTTGTATCGTTGCTCGCACTACCATCTACAGCTATTCCAACACGCATTTTATCTTTCATTTTATATAATGGTGCAATTCCAGAACCAAGGCGCATATTTGATGAAGGGCAGTGTGCCATTCCTACATCGTTTTTTACAAGTTTTTCTATATCTTCATCTGTTAAACAAACTAAATGAGCAAACCAAACTTTAGGGTTTAACCAACCGAGTTCTTCCATGTAATCTACAGGTCTTTTGCCAAATTTTTCAAGACAAAATTTATCTTCATCTTTTGTTTCTGCGAGATGAGTGTGAATTAGCACATCATATTCTTCAGCCAACTCTACAGTTTTTAGCATTATATTTTTGGTAACTGAAAATGGTGAACATGGTGCAAGAGCTATTCTCAACATCGAATATTTAGAAGGATTATGATAAGTTTTAATTACTCTTATGCTTTCTTCAATGATTTTTTCATCCGTTTGAACGACTGAATCAGGTGGAAGACCACCATCTTTTTTACTTAAAGACATACTGCCTCTTGTGGGGTGAAATCTCATTCCAACTTTTTGAGCAGCTTCGATTTCACTATCAAAAATTTTGCTGTTGTTAAATGGGTATAAATATAAGTGATCTGTAGAAGTTGTGACTCCTGTTTTCAACATTTCATACATAGCAGTTAACCCGCTTATATAAACAGCTTCATCATCTATATGTTTCCATTTTTCGTATAAAAATACTAACCATTTAAATAATTTTGCATTTTGAACTTCTTTAACATTTCTTGTTAGTGTTTGATAAAAATGATGGTGTGTATTTACAAAACCTGGCATAATTAGATAATTTTGACAATTTATTATTTCATCGGCATCTTTATCCATATTTTCATGACTTATTTTTTTTATGATGTTGTTTTCAACTAGAATATTTATGTTTTCATGTTCAGAATTTTTATCGTCAAAAGTTGTAAGATAAGAAATGTTTTTAAAAAGTTTTCGCATTCTATCACCTCATTTAAAAATGTCATCCAAGATTTCTTTGTGGTCTTCTCTATATTTTTTAATTATTTCATTATATTCAAAGGCTTTTTCAGCTTGTTTTTCCCAATATTCTTGATTTTTCTGTGCGTTGAGTTCTTCAATTGTTTTTCCTTGTTGTTCAATCCAAGTGAAATATTTTAAGTTATGCCATCTTTCTTTGTTTTCTTTAGTACCTTCGTAAATATATGAAGGTTCTTGTTTTAAGAAAATTCTTTCATGCCTTAATTTAGATTCGTTTAAATCTAATTTTCCAAATTCTTTATCGAGTTGGTCTAAAACAGAATAATATCTTGAAATACTATCTGTTGCTACTACAACAATATTTTCTCCTGCTTTCATATCATAATGTTTTGCCATTTTTATAGCTCCTATTATATTAGCAACTCCTGAAATGCCAAGTTTATCAGATATAAAATCAATTAAATCATTGTCTGCAAATTTTTTGAGATACTCTTTTCCGGTTTCATCAAAAAATAACTGCATCATTTTTTTTGAGTCCATGTCGTCAACGAGCACGACTCCATCCATATTCATAACGTTGTGAATCCACGTAACGTGTTTATCCCCTATGCCTTGAATATCATGTCCTCCGTATCCGTTTAAAGCGATTGTGGGGCATTGAATAGGCTCTAAAGCAAAAACTTTAGCATTAGGGAAGTCTTTTTTTATTCTATCTCCACTTGCAATAGTTCCAGAAGATCCTACACCTAAAACTACTCCAGCAATTTGAGAATTGCCTATTGAATTTTCTTTGACAGCTTCAATCATTGAGCCGCCTGTTACATGGTAGTGAAATCTGTAATTTCCAAATTCATTAAATTGATTCAATATTTTAATTCTTTCAGGGTCATTGGCTTTAAGCTCGTGGGTTTTATCATAAATTTCTTTTACGTTAGATTCACATCCCGGTGTGGCAATAACTTCTGAACCATATTTTCTAATGAGATCAAATCTTTCTTGACTCATTTCTTCTGGTAATATAACTATAGATTTATAATTCATTCTATTTCCTACAAACGCACCACCTATTCCATAATTCCCAGTAGATGGCCATACTAGAATATGTTTTTCTGGGTCTACTTCTCCTGTTACAGCTTTTTCTACAAGACAAGAATATGTTGGTCCTACTTTATGACTTCCAGATGGGAATTCTTTTGCGTATAAAACCACAATATTTGCATCTACCCCTGTTATTTCTTTAGTAAGAACAAAATGATAAATCTTGTTTTCAAAATCTCTCCAAGTTATATTGTATAAATTTATTGGATGAAGAGGATCTTTTGTTTTCATCTCTTTTGCTCTTTCTCTAATATTTTTATCTATTTTCCAAGGGTGAAGCATTTCTTCGTAATTTGGTCCTACAAGAATTTTTTTTGACATTCAAACTGCCTCCTTATTTAAGCGATATTAAAACAATAGTTGCGTTGCTTTCTCTCTTTCTTTTTAACATTCAAATCAACTAACTTAAAAAAATTATGTACTAACTATTAATATATGTTATAATATTATATCATGAAATTAAAATTATGCAAAAAGGGTTAACTCGTTAAATGGTATATATTTTTTTTCTTTTTGCTTTAAAAACGTTTAAAGGAGGTATAATGAGTATAAATTCGGTTATTCTTGCAGCTGGATTATCTTCGAGATGTGAAAAGTATAAATTGTCTTTAATTATTGATAAAAAAACGATTATAGAAAAATGTTTAGAAGGGTTATATGATATAAGTGATAAAATAATTATTGTTACGGGGCATAATAAAAAATTAATCAATAAAATCTTAATTAATTATGAAAAATGTGAATTCATTTATAATAAAGATTTTGAAAAAGGTATGTTTTCATCAATAAAAAAGGGTGTTTTTGAAGTGGAAAGTGAAAGATTTTTTTTGATTCCAGCAGATTATCCTTTAGTAAAAAAATCAACGTATAAAATTCTTTTAAAAAACGAAGGAGATTTTATAGTGCCTTCTTTTAAAAGAAAATGCGGGCATCCCGTTTTGCTTTCTAAAAAAATAAAAGAGAAAATTTTACAAAAAGAAGATGATTATAGTTTAAAAAAAATTAGAAATGAAGTTGGATTTAAAATAGTTGAAGTTGAAGATGAAGGTATATTAAAAGATATAGATGTATATGAAGATTATATTAAAATGAAAGAAGATAGAAGGGAGGTTTTTTTTGATGCATGAAATTAGCAAATCTGTGAATAAAGTAGATGCAGCAGATAAGATTTCTGGTAAAGCAAAATTTGTTTCAGATATGTATTTTGATGATATGCTTTATGCTAAAACATATAGATCTTCAAAATCAAGGGCAAGAATAAAAAATATTTTTATTCCGGATTTACCAGAAGGGTATTATATTATAGATAAAAATGATATTCCGGGTAAAAATAAAATAAAATTTATATTTGATGATTTTCCTTTTTTTGCTGATGAATATGTTAATTATATAGGTGAGCCTATACTTCTCGTTGTTGGGGAAAAAATGGAAATAATAAAAAAGATATTTTCAAAAATTAAAGTGGATTATGAAGAAATTACGCCCATATTGACTATTGAAGATGCACAAAATAAGATTTCAAAACCTATTTATGGTGATGATAATATATTTGCATCATACAGTTTTGAAAAAGGAGATATAAATAATATTTTTGAAAGAAAAGATATAAAAATAATAGAAGATGTTTATGAAACGGGATATCAGGAACAACTTTATCTTGAACCGCAAGGTGTAATTGCGGATTATGATTATATTAATGATAAGATTAATATTTATGGATCGCTTCAATGTCCTTATTATGTAAAAAATGCTTTAATGCAAGCTTTTGATTATCCTGAAAACAAAATAAGAGTAGTTCAAACAACTACTGGAGGGGCTTTCGGTGGGAAAGAGGATTACCCTTCTTTAATAGCAGGTCATGCGGCTTTTGCAAGTTTTAAAGCAAAAAGGCCTGTAAAATTAATTTTTGAAAGAACGGAAGATATTTCTTTTACTACAAAAAGACATCCTTCAAAAATAAAAATAAAAACAGCGACAGATAACAAAAATAGAATTCTTGCTGCGGAAATTGATGTTAAATTAGATGGTGGAGCTTATGCGGGGTTGAGTAGTGTAGTTTTACAAAGAGCTATGTTTGCATCTACTGGGGTATATAATATACCTAATTTGAAAGTTACTGGGGAGGTATACTCAACAAATACTATTCCGAACGGGGCTTTTAGAGGTTTTGGAAGTCCGCAGGCTTTTTTTGCTATTGAATCACATATGAATAATTCAGCATTAAAATTAAATGTAGAACCTATTGATTTTAAAAGAATTAATATGGTTAAAACAGGTGATCCAACTTCTACTGGGGGTACTTTTAGAGATGAAGTATTTTTAGCTAAAATGATTCAAAAAGCTGATGAAATGTCTGATTATACTAAAAAATATAGAGATTATGCTTCAAAAAATTGCAATAAGGGTATAGGAATGTCTTTAATTTTTCATGGTTGCGGTTTTACAGGAAGTGGTGAAAGAGATATTATAAAGGCAGAAGTTAAATTAAAAAAGAATGAAAATAATACTGTCGAAATTCTTATTGCAAATGTGGATATGGGTCAGGGAGTTCATACGACATTTAAAAAAATTGTTTCCAATGTTTTAAATATTCCATTAGAACAAGTTATTATTAATAATCCTGATACTGATTTAGTGCCTGATTCTGGACCGACTGTAGCTTCGAGAACAATTATGATAGTAGGAGGATTAGTTTCAAAAGCTGCTGAAGATTTAAAAGTAAAATGGAAAGATAATGAAGAAACAGTTATTACAAAAAATTATATTCAACCGGATTATATTGAGTGGGATCAAGACAAAATGAAAGGTGATGCGTATCCTACTTATTCATGGTCTGTGCAAGTTGTTGAAATTGAAATACATCCGGCAACATACGAAATAGAAACAAAAAGGGTATGGTCTGTTTATGATGTGGGAACTGTTATAGACGAGAATATAGTATTAGGACAATGTGATGGTGGTTTTGCACAAGGTTTGGGATATGGGATAATGGAGAATATGACTCTTAAAGAGGGAAATATTTTACAAAATAGTGTTACAGATTATGTTATTCCTTCCTCAAAAGATATACCAAAAATGGAAACTATTTTTATAGATAATCCTTATAAGGAAGGTCCTTTTGGAGCAAAGGGTGCGGGGGAATTACCTTTAGTTGGAGGGGCTCCTGCTTATGCAGCAGCGGTTCAAAATGCTTTGAAGATTAAAATTAATAAAGTACCTTTGATTCCAGAGGTTATAATGGAGGTATTAGAAAATGAAAATAAATACAATAATTAATGGAAAAAATATTATAGAAGAAATAAATCCTTCAAAAAGGTTATTAGATTATTTAAGAGAAGATTTAAGAATTTTAGGCGTTAAAGAAGGTTGTGGAGAAGGAGAATGTGGAGCTTGTGCTGTATTGATTGATAATGTTTTAGTTAATTCTTGCCTTGTGGCAGTCGGTTATATAAACAACAAAGAAGTTGTTACGATTGATTATTTTAAAAATACTGAATCATATAAAATAATTGAGGAAAGTTTTATAAAAGAGGGAGCAGTTCAATGTGGTTTTTGTACTCCTGGTTTTGTAATAGCAACTTATACACTTTTGAAGAAAAATAAATCTCCATCAGAAGAAGAAATAAAAGAAGGTATTTCAGGAAATTTATGCAGATGTACGGGGTATAATATGATAGTAAATGCTGTTAGAAGGGCATCAAAGAGAGGTGAGGGAGTATGGTAGAATATCCAACATCTTTAAATGAAGCTTTAAATGAGTTGAATAAAAATAAATATACTATTTATGCAGGTGGAACTGATTTGATGGTAAAAAAAAGAAATTGGGTAAACTTACCTGTAAAAAACGATTATTCTTTAATGTTTATATCGCATTTAAAAGAATTGAATACTATATCTGAGTCTGAAAAACTTTATCACATTCCATCATGTGTTACTCAGACTCAAATGATTGAAAGTGAAATTCTTCCGGATATTTTTAAAACAGTAGTAAAAAAAATGTCTTCTCCGGCTATTAGAAATGTAGCGACTATAGGTGGAAATATTGTAAATTCTTCTCCGGCAGGAGATTTATTGCCTCTTTTGTATGTTTATGATGCGGTATTGATTTTAAAAACAATAAATGGTGAAAGAGAAATTCCAATAGAAAATTTCATAACTGGGGCTGGAAAAAATATTTTAAAAGATAATGAAATATTAAAAGAGATTCTTATTCCCAAACTAAGGTTTAACAATAATTATTATAAGAAAGTGGCGTCAAGAAAAGCAAATGCATTATCAAAAGTTGCTTTTATTATGTGTTTAAATATAGAGGGTAAGGTTGTAACTGATTTTAGAATGGCTTTTGGAGCTGTTGCTCCTACTGTTATAAGAACTCGAAATATTGAAAAAGATTATATTGAAAAACCGATAGATTTGCTTAAAATAAAATCGGAAGAAATTTGGGAAAAATACAGGGAATTTATTAATCCTATAAATGATCAAAGATCTACTGCAAATTATAGAGAGAAAGTTGTCAAAAATTTAATAGAATATTATTTAAAAGAAATATAGGTTTTATGTAAAATTGCTTAATTTTTTGCTTTTCCATTGGTCTTATTAAAATTATCAACGAATAATAAAAAACTGTCCACGCCGTCAATCTTCGGTTGCCACCCCTCAAGAGCTATGTCGTAAACTTAAGAGAAGAAAGAAAAAATTTTAATAGAATAAAAAAG
>CAYZNB010000128.1:0-8475 GCA_964478535.1 uncultured Thermotogaceae bacterium | reverse complement strand
TTTCATCCATATTTACCATCAAAGCATTATAATAAAAAAAATTTGTGTCACTTGCTACTTTTCCAATTAACCGTTTTTTGTTTTTCCTGACCAACAGACCAACCTTCTACTTACCACTATTTTACATAGAATCTTTTTTCATTTTGTTTTATATTTATAATAAGGTTTTTCATAATAAACATCTTTGATTTTTATTAAATAATTTAATAAATTTAAAGTTTTATCAGTATTTTCAGAATCATAAATAAAAAGAGAAATTTTATTTAGTAAGTCTTCATGAATTATTTCGTCTTTAAGGATTTTTTTCAAATAAAACATTTCTATTGCTGATCTAAATTCTTCTAAAGGATAAATAAGTTTTACAGGTGTTTTTAAACTCACATAATCACTTCCGTCTTCTCCTAAAAACATACCTGAAAATTTTAAAGCCATTCCAAAAGAGCCCAATACTTTATTAGTTATATTGAGAGAATCTTTTGATTTATGAAGTGCTTCTGAAATTGTATAAACATTATTTTCTTTGAATAAATTATATATTGATTCAACAAATTTATCTCTTATTTCAGGATAAGGAGATGTTTTTTCATATTTAATTTCCCATCTTTTTGGAGCAGGAACATATAGAAAATTTTTTTGATTTTTTAGCAGTTTACCATTTAAAATCATATTTTCAATAAATAATTTTAAAGAATCTTTTGAAGAATTTTTTGCAATCCATTGATGTCTTGATTCAGCAATTTTTTCTAATGTAGAAATATTAAGTTGTAAATGAGTATTTGCAACAATCCTTTCAAGAAAACGCATATAGTTTTCTTCGTATTCACTTAATTCGCTCAAAGATTTTAAAGTTTTTCTTTTTACAGAAGTTTTCACATCTTCAAAAAAATAATTAAATGATTTATATCCAATATTCTGATAATTTGCATTCATACCATTTAAAATTCTTCTTACAACATTATCTTCTGCAATTAAATTTTTATCTTCTATTATTTCAACAACTTCATCTACAATATCTTCAAAGCTATCGTTAGAGTTAATTTTTTCTGATTTAACTATTTCTTCATAAGGAATATATAAATCAGCAGAAAGTTGCATATCAGAAGAAGTATTTTTACTTCTGCCTATTACAAAAACTGTTTTTCCATACATTCTAAGTTTTTTTACTAAAGGAACAAAATCAGCGTCACCAGTAACTAAAACGAAAGATGAAATATGTTGAAGAGAAAACATAGTTTCAATAGCATCTACAGCTAATTTTATGTCATTTCCCTTTTTATTTCCAAGACCATCTTCAGGCATTTCAATTAATTCTATACCATGTCTTGAAAAAGAAAACATTGTTGCAGGATATTTGCTCCAATGTCCGTAAGCTTTTCCGCCAAGAATTTTTCCGGATTCCTCAATTTTTTTAACTATCAAATCAGGATCAACAGGCTGATTTTGATAATCCATAAATATAAAAACATTATTCATTTTTTCCCCCTATGGAAAAAACGCAGCAAGTAGCTGCGTTTTAATTTAGTTTATTTTGTGAAGACAAAACTTTTGCACATCTTGGACAAGTTGTAGGATAATTTTCATCTTTTCCAGTAGCAATATCAATTTTCCAACATCTTTCACATTTTTCGCCTTCAGCTTTTAAAACTTTAATTTTTGAAACGTTTCCCTCAAAACCTTCATCAACATTACCAATTTCAAGTTGAGATACTATAAAAATATCGCACATAAAATAATTATCATAAGATTTTATAAGTTCTGCTAATTCAGGATTTTTTGTTTCTATTATAACTTTTGCTTCAACAGAATTCCCTATAAATTTATCTCTTCTTTTTTCTTCAAGAGCTTTTGTAACGTCTTCTCGCAACTCAAGAATTTTATTCCATTTTTCTTCTAATACTGAATCTAAAAATTTTTCATTAAACTCAGGCCATTTTTCTGCTTGAATAGTTTCAAATTTTACAGCATGTTCTGGTAAAAAATTATATATTTCTTCAGAAGTAAAAGAAATCATAGGAGCTAATAATTTTGTTAAGTTGACCGCTATTTCATACATAACCGTTTGTGCAGATCTTCTCAATATAGATTTTTGTTCTTCTGTATAAATTCTATCTTTTATTATATCTAAATAAACTGAACTCATATCAACAGTACAGAATTTGTTTAACATATGATGAACTCTGTAAAATTCATAATTTTCAAAAAAATGTGTAACTTTTTTGATTAAATCATGTAATTTCATCATACCCCATTTATCTATTTCCGTCATCTCTTCATATTTTACATAATCTTGTACAGGATCGAAATCAGAAATGTTTCCAAGTAAAAATCTTATAGTATTTCTAAATTTTCTATAAACTTCAGCTTGTTGTTTTAAAATATCATAAGATATTTTTATATCTCCTCTATAATCTGCAGAAGCAACCCAAAGTCTTAAAATATCTGCTCCATAAGTATCTATTATTTCATCTGGAACAATAACATTCCCTATAGATTTAGACATTTTTTTGCCTTCTTCATCTTTTATAAAACCGTGAGTTAAAACAGCTTTAAAAGGAGCTATTTCATTTTTTGCTACAGATAAAAGTAATGCGCTTTGGAACCAACCTCTATGTTGATCACTACCTTCAAGATATAAATCTATAGGAAATTGAGCAAGTTCTTCTCTTTGTTTTACAACAGATTCAAAAGACGCACCAGAATCTATCCATACATCAAGAATATCTTCTTCTTTTGTAAAATGAGTTCCTCCACATTTTTGACATTTATAACCTTCTGGAAGAAAATCAGAAACTTCTCTCTTAAACCATGAATTAGAACCTTCTTTTTCAACTATTGAAATAACCTTTTCTACTAAATCAGAAGTGAGATTAACTTCTCCACAATCATTACATTTTACAGCAGGTATAGGAATTCCCCAAGCTCTTTGTCTTGAAATACACCAATCTGGTCTATCTTCAACCATACCTCTTATACGATTTTCACCCCAATCAGGTATCCAATCAACTTTTTCAATTTCTTTTAAAGCTTTTTCTCTTAAATCAGCTTTATCTATACTTATAAACCATTGTTCTGTAGCTCTAAAAATAACAGGACTTTTACATCTCCAACAATGAGGATAAGAATGAGCTATAGTTTGTACACCTACGAGATGACCACTTTCTTTTAAATCACTTATAATAACTTTATTTGCATCCCATATTTTTAAACCTTCATATTTTCCTGCTTCTGAAGTGAAAACGCCACCTTCATTTACAGGAGATAAAATATCCATCTTATATTTTAATCCCGTTTGATAATCTTCTACCCCATGACCTGGAGCAGTGTGTACACAACCTGTACCATCTTCTATTGTTACATAATCAGCTAAAACAAATATAGAATCTCTGTTCATGAAAGGGTGTTTAGCTTTTTTTCCTTCAAAGTCAGAGCCTTTAAGTTTTTCTGTTATTTCATAATTTTCTATATTAGCTGCTTTCATAGTTTTTTCAACAAGAGCTTCAGCCATATACCAATATTCATTTTCTACTTTTACTTTTACATAATCTAAATTTGGACCAAAAGCAACAGCTAAGTTTGCTGGTAAAGTCCAAGGAGTAGTAGTCCATATAACAACATATTCATTTTCAGCTATTTCAAATTTTACATAAATTGAAGGAGATTTATGATCATGATATTCAATTTCAGCTTCAGCAAGTGCTGTACCACACTCTGCGCACCAATGTATAGGTTTTTTATTTCTGTAAACATTTTCATTTTTAACTAAAGCATTGAAAGTTTCAAGAACTTTTGATTCATATTTAGGATCAAGAGTGATATAAGGATGCTCCCAATCGCCTCTTATTCCTAACCTTTTAAAACCTTCTCTTTGAATATCAACATATTTTAAAGCATATTCTTCACATAATTCTCTTATTTTAAGTTTTGTCAACTTTTTAGCTTTTTCACCTAATTCAGTTGTTACTTTGTGTTCTATTGGAAGACCGTGAGTATCCCAACCAGGAACATATGGAGAATAATAACCTCTCATAGTTTTGTATTTTACTACGATATCTTTTAAAACTTTATTTAAAGCATGGCCCATATGAATTTTTCCATTAGCATAAGGAGGTCCATCATGAAGTAAAAAAGTTTCACTATCTTTTCTTTGTTCTCTAACATAATTTTCTAAATTTAACGCTTCCCATTTTTTTAAAGTTTCAGGCTCTTTATTTTTCAAATTAGCTTTCATTTTAAAAGGAGTACCAGGAAGGTTAAGACTATCTTTATATTCCAAAACACACACCTCCGAGTTTATTAATTATAATTTCATTAAATTTTGTATAGTATCTTTTAATTCTGTTAAATCCATAGATTTTACCACATAAGCATCTGCTGCCCATGAAGCCATTTCGCTCTTATAATGCGAATAAGCAGTTAATAAAATAATTTTCTTTTCTGGATATTTTTTTCTAATTTCTCCTGCAAGTTCTAATCCATTCATATCAGGCATTTCAATATCTGTACAAATTAAATCAATTTCATTTTCTTTTTTTAGAAAATCTAAAGCTTTTTGAGCACTTTCAACAGATTCAATTATGTGTCCAGAATCTGTTAATTCTTCTTCAATTAACAATCTAACATTATCTTCATCATCTACAACTAAAATTTTAGCCATATTGATACCTCCTGTATTAATTTTGTTTTTCAAAAGGAATTTCAAATCTAAATATTGTAGAAATATCATCAGATTTTAATAGAAACAAACGACCTTTATGTTCATCTTCAATAATTTTTTTACAAATAGGAAGCCCTAAACCCGTTCCATAAGTTTTAGTAGTAAAAAATGGCATAAATAATTTGTTTTGATACTCTTCTTCTATGACAGGGCCATTATTTTCAATTTCAAAAAAAGCAAACTTTTCATTTTTTCCAATTTTAATATCTATTTTACCACCATTTTCAACAATTTCTATAGAATTTTTAATTAAATTTATTAAAACTTGTTTTATTTTACTTCTATCAATATCAACTGTTATTTCGCCAGAATCAACCCAATCAGTATTCAGAAATATATTTTTTTGAGAAATAAAGTCTTCGTACATTATTATTACATCTCTTACCAATTCTACAAGATTAGATTCTTCTAATTGAGTAATTTTATTTCCTCTTGAATATTCTAAAATTTCCGATACAATAACTTCAAGACGATTTAATTCATCATCAATAATTTTAGAATATTTTTTTATAGAATCTGGTTCATCAAGCTTTTTAGTCATTCTTTTAAGAAAGCCACCTATTACAGTTAAAGGGTTTCTAATTTCATGAGCAATTCTAGCGGTCATTTCACCAATTGCAGCAAGTCTTTCTCTTCTTTCCATTTCTCTTTGAAGACTGTATAACTCTGTTACATCATCAAAAACAATAATTACACCCTCTATTACACCAAGCTCTCTATTCCAAAGTGGAGAAAATTGAATATCAAAAATCTTTTTTTCTCCAGAAATATTAACCTTATAATCTGGATACTTCAAATCTGTTTTAGAAACATAAATTTCTTCAATTGTATTTATTATATCTTCTCCAACTATTTCTGAAAAAAAGTTTATTTTACTCCCCATCATATTTTCACGAGGTCTTGAAAAAAGAACTTCAGCTTTTTGATTCCATTCTATTATTTTACCTTTTCTATCTACTACAATTATAGCTACAGCCAAATTATGAAGAATATTTTCTTTAAATCTTCTATAATAATCCATGAGATTTTTTTGTTCTTCAAGTATTTTAGTTTTTTGACGCAATTCCTCATAATTTTCTATCATTTCAAGTGATAAACCAACACTATCTTGAAACAATCTAATAATTTCTATATCAACGTTAGAAATAGGCGTTTTTGTAATAGAATTATCTACAATTACAATACCTTTAGTTTCAAATTTACCGGTTACAGGGAAAATTAAAAAAGAATCAGTTTTTATTATATCTATAATATCTTCAAATTCTTCTTTTTTAACTTTTAATGTTTGCGGGACAACATTTACAATTTGTTTTTTATTAACTACTCTATCAAGAATAGGATGTCCTTTATAAGCCAAAACTTTATTTCCAATAGATTCTGTTAATTTATTATGATTGGGAATTTGTAAAGCTTCTTCTCTAAGATATTGAACTATATTTCCATATTTTATTGCTCGTCTATTAGCCTCACGCCATGATTCAGTTACATCTTCGCCTTCACTAGGACCTAACCACAAAAAAGGAATTAAAAAACCTCTAACTCTATCCCTTTCAAGATAAAGAGCTCTATTGAACTTTAAACCTCTACCGGCAGTTAAACCCAAAAGCATTATTTTTACAGCATTATTCTTATCATAAGTTGAACGTATAGCCTGTGAAATTTTATGAAGAGCATTCATTTTTTCTAAGTGTTCTTTTTGAAAATTTATCAGTTCTTCATGACTTTCTTTTAAGTTTCTTAATTTAGAAATTTCATTTTTTAATCGAGTATATAAATTAATTCTACTTAAAGCAATTCCAAGTCTTTTAACTGAATCATTAAGAAAATTTAGATCAAATTTATCAAAATGTTTATAAGGTCGATAACCAAATTCTTCTTTTCTATTATAAATAGCAATTACGCCTAACAAAACACCATCTATTTGTAATCTTGAAAACATTGCAGATTTTATTTTAAAATTAAACGCTTTTGCATAATTTTCAAAATTTTTACTGCCTATTTCCAAAATACCATCATCGATAGTTAAAGAATTCCCTTCAATAGAATTATCTAAAGGCAGAAAATGGCATATAATTTCATCTTCATTTATTCCAATACTTTGTGACATAATAAGTTTTTCACTTTGAAGTTTCCAAAAAATAATAGATCTACTATGAAAAGAATTTTTAAAAGTTTCCATAGTTTTGTAAATCAAAGTATCTTCATCAAGCGTACTTTCTATTATCTTTGTGAATTCTTTAATCATATTTATCTTATCTTTTAATTCTTCGATAGAAAGTTTTTCAATAACTAAATTTAATAAAACCGCGAAAGATTTTAATTTTTCATCTAAGTTAATTCTATCAAAATCAATATCACTTAAACCTAAAACACCCAATAAACTTCCTGAATAAAAAATAGGATATAAACATAGCTTTTCAAACTTTTCAAAGCAACCAAATTTTTCTTCTTCAGTAAAATAATATTCGGATATTTTATTTTCATACAATTCATTTTTTAAATTTTCTTTATCTGAAAGATATATTTTAAATCCTTTAATTTTTTTGCAGTTTTCAGAAGAACCCATATGTTTAAAAATATCTCTTGAAGGTTCATAAACAAACAAAAAAACACTCTTATTAATAACACTTTTTAATTGAGAAGAAATTTCATCGCTTATAAGTTCTAAATGTTTTTCAGGGCCTTCATTATCAATAATTTTTAGAATGTTTTCTATAAGTTTTCCTCCCCCTTTCGATATTTTCTAATTATATTATACTATAATTTATTAAAAAATTATAATTTTTGGTTTTATTTGTGAATATTTCTTTATTAACCCCTATATAAAAAAATTCCTGATTAACAGGAATTTTTTAATATTCTAAACCAATATATAAAGATAACGGATTTAAGTAAAGACCAGCTTTTAAATAACCACCCCAAAATCTTTGCATTCCACCAACTTGAAATAAATTTATTGAATCAATACTTGCATAAAGTTTAGTTGCAAAAGTACCTATTTTGAAAGAAAGCTTTGCTCCGCCTTTACCTTCAATAAAAACAATACCAGCAAAAGCATTATAGGTAAAATCATTTAAAGTGCCTTTTAAAAAAGGAACTTCAGCACCTATATTAATTTTAAGGGAATTAAAATTACTTGCTAAACCAACATCCCCCTTAACTCCGCTTAAATCTGAAACAAAAAATTCAAATGAAAAAACTGATAAAGAAAAAATAAAAATAACAGACAATAATAAAACTTTTCTCATTCGAGCACCTCCAAAAAATTAGAATATCTATATTTTATCATAAATAAAAAAAAGTTGAAAGTAAAAACCTTTTAACTTTCTCTTTTTAATATGTTATAATTAATTAAGAATATATAAAAAGTTGGAAAGTTGGTAAGTTGGTAAGGAAAAACCTTTTCGCATTAACCGTTTTTTGCTTTTAATACGGTATTTTTATAGTTAGTTTTAGGAAAAACCTTTTATATTGACTGTTTTTTTGATTTTAATGTAGTGTAACAGCCACGCTGAACTTTGCACGGCGTTACAGCACTTATGATAACGTAGGTATTTTTATAGATATTTTTAGGAAAAACACTAAAACAAGCATTTATAATTAATTCCCCTCTTGAGGGGTGGCAACCGAAGGTTGACGGGGTGGACAGGTTTTTGTAAATGCTTATAATAATTAGTTGGAAAGAAAAAGCTTTAAAAGCAGATGGTTATAATAATGAAAATGAAGTGGTAAACATTGGATAAAATAAATCGCTCACAAGA
>CAYZNB010000127.1:0-8478 GCA_964478535.1 uncultured Thermotogaceae bacterium | reverse complement strand
AGAAAATTTGATCTTGTGAGCGATTTATTTTATCCAATGTTTACCACTTCATTTTCATTATTATAAGTATTTACAAAAAACTATCCACCCCGTCAACCTTTGGTTGCCACCCCTCAAGAGGGGAATTAAGTACAAGTGATTGTTTTATCGTTATTTCTGATCAACTGACCAACTTTCCAACTAATTATTTTATCCACTGTTTCCCACTTTATTAATATAAGCATTTACAAAAAACGATCTGACACCTAAAAAATATATAAAGAAAGCAAAATTTAATCTAAAAGAAATGATAAATAGGAAAAGGATTGAAAACAATTAAAATTAAAACTCTTCAAAAAAATATCTCTCGCATTTTTAACAATTGACTTTATTTATTAAAAAAGATATAATAATATTAATAATAAAAAGTTAGTTTTCTAAACGATTATTTTGATTTTTTATAATAGAATATAAAAAGGAGGGTGATTTTTTTTGAAAAAAGAAAAATTAACTACTGTTGGTGGAGCTCCTGTTCCTGATAATCAAAATGCAATGACCGCCGGCCCAAGAGGACCAATGATGTTACAAGATGTATGGTTTTTAGAAAAATTAGCTCATTTCGATAGAGAAGTAATTCCAGAAAGAAGAATGCACGCAAAAGGTTCAGGGGCGTACGGAACTTTTACAGTTACACATGATATAACAAAATATTCAAAAGCAAAAATTTTTTCTGAAATTGGTAAAAAAACCGAAATGTTTGTAAGGTTTTCTACTGTAGCAGGTGAAAGAGGTGCTGCGGATGCTGAAAGAGACATTAGAGGATTTGCAATGAAATTTTATACGGAAGAAGGAAATTGGGATCTTGTAGGAAATAACACGCCTGTTTTTTTCTTAAGAGATCCTTTAAAATTTCCAGATTTGAATCATGCAATTAAAAGAGACCCAAAAACTAATATGAGAAGTGCAAAAAACAATTGGGATTTCTGGTCTTCTCTTCCTGAAGCACTTCATCAAGTAACTATTACTATGAGCGACAGAGGTATTCCGTATTCTTATAGACACATGAATGGTTATGGAAGTCATGCTTTTAGTATGATAAACGATAAAAATGAACGAGTATGGGTTAAATTTCATTTAAAAACTATGCAAGGAATTAAAAATTTAACAGATGCTGAAGCAGAAGCTATTGTTGCAAAAGATAGAGAAAGTCATCAAAGAGATCTTTTTGATAGTATTGAAAATGGAGATTTCCCAAAATGGACAATGTATATTCAAGTTATGACTGAAGAGCAGGCAAAAGCTATGCCATATAATCCTTTTGATTTAACAAAAGTTTGGTATAAAAATGAGTTTCCTTTGATTGAAGTAGGTTATTTTGAATTAAACAGAAATCCAGAAAATTATTTTGCAGAAGTTGAACAAGCAGCATTTAATCCAGCTAATGTTGTTCCTGGAATAAGTTTTTCGCCCGATAAAATGCTTCAAGGTAGACTTTTCTCATATGGCGATGCTCAACGGTATAGATTAGGAGTTAATCATCACCAAATACCTGTAAACGCACCTAAATGCCCTCATAACAGTTATCATAGAGATGGACAGATGAGAGTTGATGGAAATGCAGGAAACACAATAGGATATGAGCCAAATAGTTATGAAAAATGGCAAGAACAACCAGAATATAGTGAACCGCCCCTTGAAATAAATGGTGCAGTAAAAAATTGGGATTTTAGAGAAGATGATAATGATTATTACACTCAACCCAGGAAATTATTTCAATTAATGAGTCCAGATCAACAAAAAGTTTTATTTGAAAATACAGCAAGAGCTATGGGAGATGCACCTAAAAATATTAAAATAAGACATATATCAAATTGTTTAAAAGCAGATGAAAGTTATGGAAAAGGCGTTGCAGAAGCACTTGGAATATCCCTTGAAGAAGTAAAATAAATAAAAAAACAGGATACTAATCAAAGTATCCTGTTTTTTTATAGTATGTTAAGAAAAAAAAGTTATAATAATAAAAAAAATTGAGATTTATATGATTAAATTTTTGTTTATTACATAAAAATATTGTAAAATAAGCAAATAGGATGATATAATTGTTATGACAGAAGTTTTTTTATATTTGAATATAATTAAAAAATTAAAAAAACCCTTTAAAACAAACGACAGGGGGGATATAATGTTGAATAAGAAAACAAGAATTGTATGTACTATAGGACCTGCAACAGAATCAGATGAAATGTTGAGGAAATTATTATTAGTAGGAGCAAATGTAATTAGATTAAACACTTCGCATGGTAATCCTGAAACACATCAAAAAAGAGTAGAGCAAGTAAAAAAGATTAGAAAAGAATTAAATCTTCCCATAGCAATTTTATTAGATCTTGAAGGGCCAAAAATGAGAACTACAAATTTTTCTGAAGATGAAGTCACGTTAGTAGAGGGCGAAGAATTTATATTAACTTCAGAAGAAATTATTGGAGACAAAACAAAAGTAGGTCTTACGTATAAAGGTCTTGTCGAAGATGTTAAAATTGGAGATAAAATACTTTTAAATGATGGAAAAGTAGCTCTTGAAGTTATAGATACTGATGGAATATCTATAAAAACAAGGATTTTAAATACGGGAGCTATAACTCATAGAAGAGGAATAAATGTTCCTGGTGTTGATATAAGACTTCCTGCTTTAACTGATAAAGATAAGTTATATATTCAAAAAGCTGTTGAATGGCAAGTAGATTATGTAGCTCAATCGTTTGTGAGAAAACCTGAAGATATAATTCAAACTAAAGAGATGCTTTCTTCTTTGGGAGAACCTGATATACCTGTAATTGTAAAGATAGAAACTTTGCAGTCTATAGATCATCTTGAAGAAATTATTGATCAAGCGGATGGTGTAATGGTTGCAAGAGGAGATTTGGGAGTAGAAGTTCCGGTAGAAAAAGTACCTGTTTTACAGAAAAAAATAATTCAACTTTCTAACATAAAGGCAAAACCTGTTATAACAGCTACTCAAATGTTAGAAACGATGATTGAGAGTCCTGTACCAACAAGAGCAGAAGCAACAGATATTTCTAATGCTATTCTTGACGGAACTGATGCCGTAATGCTTTCAGCAGAAACTTCTGTAGGTAAATACCCAATAGAAGCTGTTAAAGTTATGGTAAATGTAGCTAAAGAAACTGAAGAATATATGTATTCAAAAGGTTTTGAACTCAATTATTCAATTACTCAAGGCGGAGATTCAATTACAAATGCAATATCTAAAGCTGCTTTTGATACTGCTTTAGATATTGGGGCTAAAGCAATAGTTGCTACAACTTATAGTGGATATACCGCAAGAGCTATTTCAAGATTTAGAAGTAAAATAGACGTTGTTGCGGCATCTCCAAGAGAAGATATATTTCATAGAATGGCTTTAGTTTGGGGAGTAATACCAGTTGTAATGCCACGTTTTATAAATACAGATACAATGTTTGAAAAAGTTTCCAATATTATAAAATCATTGGATATTGCACAAACTGGTGAAAATATAGTTGTAACAGCTTCTGTTCCTTATGGTTTTACAGGAAAAACAAATCTTTTGAAAATACACAAAATTTAAAAAAATAATTTTATTTTAAGAGGTGAAAGAAAGAATGAATATAGATAATTTGACTCCAAAAAAGGTAGTGCAGGAATTAGATAAATATATAATAGGTCAAAATTCCGCAAAAAAACTTGTTGCAATAGCTTTAAGAAACAGATTAAGAAGAATGAAACTCGATGAAGATTTAAAAAAAGATGTTATACCTAAAAATATTCTTATGATAGGACCTACAGGTGTTGGTAAAACTGAAATTGCAAGAAGACTTGCTGAAATAGCTGGAGCACCTTTTGTAAAATTTGAAGCAACTAGATTTACTGAAGTTGGTTACGTGGGAAAAAATGTTGAATCAATGATAAGAGAACTTGTAGAAGTTTCAATAAATTTAGTAAGAAATGAAATGATATCTTCGGTTGAAGAAAAAGCAAAAGAAATGGTTGAATTAAGAATTTCAGAACTTATCGTTCCCTCAAAAAAGAAAACAACACAAAAAAATCCATTAAGTGAAATGCTGCAAATGTTTGGACAACCTGTTCAAAATTCTCAACAACCTCAACAAGAAGAAAAAGATGAGAATATTACATTAAAAAGAAGTGAAATAATGGAAAAGTTGAAAAATAACGAATTAGAAAATGAAGAAATTACTATTGAAATTGAAGAAGATAGTTCTCCAATGTTTGCAGGTATGGGGCCAGAATTTGAAGATATGGGGATGCAAATTGGTGATATGATGAAAAATATGATGCCTAAAAAGAAAAAGCAAAAAAAGCTGAAAGTATCAGAGGCAAGGAGAGTTTTACTCCCAATAGAAGCAGAAAAATTAATTGATCACGATAAATTAGTGCAAGAAGCTTTAGATAGAGCTCAAAACAGAGGTATAATATTTTTAGACGAAATAGACAAAATCACCGCGAGAGGAAGTTCAGGAGGACCTGATGTTTCAAGAGAAGGAGTGCAAAGAGATTTGCTTCCTATAGTTGAAGGAACGAACGTATCGACAAAATATGGTCAAGTAAAAACAGATTATATTTTATTCATTGCGGCTGGAGCATTTCATATTGCAAAACCTTCTGATTTAATACCAGAACTTCAAGGGAGATTTCCGGTAAGAGTTGAATTGACGGCACTTACAGAAGAAGATTTTATAAGGATATTAAAAGAACCAAAAAATGCAATTATTAAGCAATACATTAGCTTGTTAAAAACCGATGGAGTAGAACTTGATTTTTCTGAAGAAGGGATTCACGAACTTGCACATATCGCATTCTCTTTAAATGAAAAAATTGAAAATATTGGAGCAAGAAGATTATATACAGTAGTTGAAAAAGTTTTAGAAGAAGTTTCTTATGAAGCACCTGCAACAACTGAATGGAGTGTAGTAATAGATAAACCATATGTTTTGGCAAGGCTTGATAAAATTGCAGGAGATGAAAATTTAAGAGAATTTGTATTATAAATAATGAGGTAAAAAAATGGCTGAATTATCTAATTATCAAGTTTTAATTATTGAAGGATCTGATTCAGTAATAAATTTATACAAAAAGATGCTAAATACAATTGAAAACAAAGTAATTGAACCAAAAGTTATATCGCATTATGAAGAATTATTTGAATTTATAAATAAAAGAAACGTTCTTCTGCGTGAAACTATACATCTTATAGTTTCAGAATCAAAAATTGATGGCAAAGATATAATTGACGAACTTGAAATATTAAAATCTTATATGCCCGCAGCAAGCATTTATATAGTTAGTAATTTTATATCAATAGAAAAATTAAAAAAAGTTTTAAAATTTGGAGTTTTAGATTGGTTGGAAAAACCAATCACTCCAAATGAGTTTTATAAAATGGTTGAAGATTCAATTTACAAAGGGCAATCATACGATTCAAAAATGTTGGGAATAGAAAACGAAATTAAAAAATTAGAATTAAATGATGAAGTTGGATACTTTTCATTAAAAAGAAGAATTGTAAAATTAATAATGGAAAATCCCTCCAGACATGAATCGCAATATCTTTTGGGAGTATTATACGATAAAAAAGGATTTACGTCTTTAGCTGAAAAGCATTTTAATGCTTCTGAAGCTTTGAAGTGATATGGAGGTTTTTATGCAAAAAAATAAAATGAAATTTATTATTATTATTGGTTGTGGAAGATTAGGATCTGAACTTGCCATGAAACTTTCTAAAAAACATAGTGTAGTAGTAGTAGATAAAGATGAAAGAAGTTTTACTAGAATAAACAATATGAACTTTACGGGATTTACATTAACTGTAGATACTAACGATATGGATGCACTTAAAAGAATAAAACTTAAAAGTGCGGATTTGGTTTATATAGTTACTCCTAATGATAATACAAATTTTATGCTTGCATATGGTATAAAAAAATTAAACTATGACATAAAAATTATTGCAAGAGTGAATGATCCTCAAAAAAAAGAAATATTTAAAAAAGCAAATATGGAATTATTTTGTCCAATAGAAAATTCTGTAAATCAACTTTTTGAAGAATTAGAGGATGATGAATAATGAGAAAAAAAACATTTTTTATTTTTGAAGGTAAAAATTTGGCTTATGCCTTGGCAAAAAAATTATTATTATTAGGAAATGAAGTATATTATATTTCAAAAGATTATTCTAACCTAGAGGTTTTAGATGGATTAAAAGCTTATCATTCTTCTTTTGAACTAATTCATCAAGATGCCACTGAAAGCAGTTGGGTTCAAAATCTTGATATAAATAAACAAGTAGGAGCTTTAATAGTTTTATCTGAAGAAGATTCTTTAAATTTTGTAGTCTGTTGGCTTTTAAGGCAATTTTTTACAAAAGTAAGAATTTTATCTTTAGTAAACAATACAGAAAATGAATTTATGTTTGAAGAGTTGGATGTGGATATTTTAACCCCTACATCATGGATGGAAAAATTAATCGAGTCTTCAATAAATTATGAAAATATAACAGATTTTTTTAATCCTTATATGGATAAAATATCTATATTTGAGGTTCAAATTGAAGAAAAAGATTCTTCATGTAATAAAATTTTAAAGGACATAGCTCTTCCAAAAGATTCCATTATTGGAATAATAGTAAAATATGACGATAGTATAACAGTACCACACGGTGATACAATAATAGAAAAAGATGATAAACTAATTATTTTTGCTAAAAAAGAAGACGTTCAAAAAATAAAGGAAATTTTAAAATAGTTTTTAATAATAAAGAATTTTACTTTATAGAGGGAGTAGGTTATGGAAATAAAAAAAGATATATTAAAAATAATTGAAGGATCTATTCGTTATGTGTTACCAGAAAATCTTATAAAAGAAACATTTGAAAAAACAACTTTTGAATTCTTAAATGATGAATTATATGTTGTATCTATTGGAAAAGCCGCTTGGAATATGGCTTCTTCAATTTCTAATATTTTAGGCGAAAAAATAAAAAAAGGAATCGTTTTAACAAAATATGAACATTCAAAAGGGAATATAAAGAATTTTGAGATATTTGAAGCCGGACATCCTATTCCTGATGAAAATTCAATTTTTGCAACAGAAAAAATTCTTGAAATGACTAAAAATCTTACATCAAAAGATACTATAATATTTTTAGTATCAGGTGGAGGTTCGGCATTATTTGAAAAACCCTTAAATAATATTTCATTAAAAGAAATTTCATTAATAAATAAAACTTTAATTAACTCAGGTGCAAATATAAACGAGATAAACTTAATCCGAAAAAGATTATCCTCTGTAAAAGCTGGAAGATTTGCTGAACATGTGAATCCTGCAAAAATTTTTTCTTTTATATTATCAGATGTAATAGATGATGATTTATCTACAATAGCTTCTGGTCCATGTTATTATGATTCTTCAACATTTGAAGATATAGAAAAAATATTGATAAAATATAATTTTAATTTTGATGAAAAAATATTAAACCTTTTAAAAAAAGACACTCCGAAAAAGATAAATAATTCAGAAAATTATATAATCGGAAATGTAAAAAAAGCTTGTTATAAAGCAAAAGAAATATCAGAACAACTTGGTTATAATACTTATATATTAACTACAAAACTTGATTGCGAAGCAAAAGAAGCCGGATATTTTTTATCCTCAATAATTTCGGAAATTAAAACTGATGAAAGTTTTTTTAAAAAACCGTGTGCATTGATATTGGGAGGAGAAACTTCCGTGAAAGTATTAGGCAAAGGCGTAGGAGGAAGAAATCAAGAATTGGTGTTTTCTACAATAAAAAAAATAAAAGATTTTGATAATTTAATAATTGCAAGTGTTGGAACAGATGGAACAGATGGTCCGACAAATGCTGCTGGCGGAATTGTTGATGGAAATTCTTTTAGAAAATTAATTCTTCATAATATTGATTATGAAGAAGTTCTAAAAAACAACGATAGTTACAACGCTTTAAAAAAGATAGACAATTTAATAATCTCGGGGCCTACTGGAACTAATGTAAACGATTTAATAATAGCTTTAGTGATTTAAAATACATTTTATTTTTTTACTTCAAAAATTGTTCCTTCTATACGATATCCAAGTTTTTTGTAATATGGATCTACTCCACTCATAACATAAACAGGCTGATTAGGAAAATCATCACAAATTTTTTCCATAAGTATTTTTCCATATTGTTTTCCACGATAAGATTTTTTTACAAGCAAATCATACACATAAACACCAAAACCGTCATCCTCACGACAACGAATGTATCCACAAATAACATCTTCTTCATAAATAACATATGTGATACTCGATTGTAATGCTTTTAAATATTTTATTCTTCCTGTTTTTCCATGATAATCGATCCAGTCGTTACCTTCTTCTTCAATCATAGAAAATAATTTTGATTCATCCGACGGCGAATATTTTTTAATAAACATTTTTTCCTCC
>CAYZNB010000126.1:0-8526 GCA_964478535.1 uncultured Thermotogaceae bacterium | reverse complement strand
ATTGCTCGCTACTTTATTTCATCCATATTTACCATCAAACCATTATAATAAAAAATTTTTTGTGCTACTTGCTACTTTTAACTTTTCACTATTTAACCAATTAAACGTTTTTTGTTTTTCCTGACCAACTTTCCAACTGTCTACTGACCAACTTTAAATTCCATATTTACCATCAAACCATTATAATAAAAAAATTTTTGTGCCATTTTTCGCTTTTTAACATTTTTTGTTTTTCCTAACCAACTTACCAACTTTCTAATAAAGGAGTGATTTTTTTGATTAAATTAAAAGTAGGTCTTGTAGGATTAATGCAACCAAATTTTAGAGGAAATAAGGAGTTAGAATATAATAACAGTATTTTAGAGCTTGAAAAATTATCTCAAAAATTAAATTTTGATCTTTATACTATAAAAAAAGGAATAACAACACCGGAAGAAGCTGAAAATGCAAAAAATGAAATTGAAGAGAACGAAGTAGATTTTTTATTAATTCAAAATACTTCCATAGCTTCTGGGAAAATAATTCAAACATTAGCATTGACAAATGCAGATATAGGACTTTGGGCAATTCCAGAATCTACAAAAACAGGTCCTCTTCCATTAAATTCTTTTTGTGGTATGAATTTAAATAAAAGTATTATTGATAGATATATGACAGAACATAAAATAAAAGCAAAATGGTTTTATGGAAAAACAGACAATAAAATGTTTATAGAAAGATTTAAAATTACTATCAAGGCTCTTACTACAAAAAAGAATCTTAAAAATTCAAAAATATTATTGATAGGAGATATTGCTCCGGGATTTGATAATTTTCATTTTAACGAATCTGATATAAAGAAAAAATTTGGAGTTACAATTGAAAGAGTCCCCTTTGAAACAATAAAAAATAAAATTCTTTCATACAAAGATGAAGAAGTCACAGACATTCTTGAAAAAATTAAAAAAAGAGCTGTAAGTATTGACGAACTGGCTTTAAAAGCACTTATAAAAACTGCAAAACTTGTAAAAGCGATGCTTGAATTACAAAAAGAAGGAAATTATTCAGGATTTGCTTCACGATGTTGGCCTGATTTCAGAACGGAATTAAATATGGTGCCATGTGCAGCATTTGCATACATAAACGATTTAGGCTATCCGGTAACAGGAGAAGGAGACGTAACAGGAATTGTAAGTATGCTTACTTTAAAATATATAGCAAATTTTGTGCCAACAATAATGGATTTATCAGATATTGATGAATCAGATGAAACAGTATTTTTATGGCATTGTGGGATAGGTTCAAAACATTATGCTAAAAATGGCGAAATAACTCTTGAAAAACATTTTAATCCAGGACCTAAAGATCCTGAAAAAGGATGGCTTGAAATGGGTGCTGTATCATCAATGATTTTTGAAGAACAACCGGCAACAGTTTTAAGATTTACTAACGAAAATAAAGAATTTATGTTATTGACAGGAGATTTTGTTAATTCGGAAAAAAATTCGTTTGATGGAAGTCGTGGATGGTTTGGAAATTTAAAAATGAATGATGAAAAAATAACTGTAAAAACCCTTATAAACAGTATTTTAACGAACGGATTTGAACATCATTTCCCACTTGTAAAAGGAAATTATAATGATGAGATAATGGAATTGGGAACATGGCTTGATATAAAACCTTTAAAAATATACGAATATAAAAATTATTTTCAAAATAAGGAGTGATCAAAATGAGTAAAAAAATTATATTAGGATCAGACAAAACAGGATATCAATTAAAAGAAGATTTGAAAAAACATTTAACAGAAAAAGGACATGAAGTTGAGGATATAGGAATGTATCCAGAAGAAGAATCTAGACCATATTTTGAATCAGCTAAAAGATTAGCACCAAGAATACAAAGTGGAGAATTTGAAAAAGGGATATTATGTTGTGGAACAGGTATGGGAATGGCGATTGTTGCAAATAAATTTAAAGGAATATATGCATCAGTAGTTGAAAGTTCGTTTCCAGCAAAAATGTGTAAAATAGTCAACAATGCAAATGTGTTGACATTAGGTGGTTGGTTAACTGCAACAAGACAAGCAACAGATATGGTAGACAATTGGCTTGAAGCATCTTTTACAGAAGGTTTTCCAGAAGACAGGCAAGAATTTTTGAAAAATGCTTTAGATGAAATTAAAAAAATAGAAAATGAAAATTTTAAATAAAAAGTACTCTTAAAAAAGGTGATTTGAATGGAAAAAAAGTTTATTACTATAAAAGACGTCGCAAAAGAATCAGGCTTTTCCATAAACACCGTATCAAGAGCGTTAAATGATAAACCATATGTAGAAAAAGAAACAAAAGAAAAAATATTAAAAGTTGCAAAAAAATTAAATTATGTAAAAAATACAACAGCAACCTCATTGAGATACAGTAAAACAAAAACGGTTGGAGTTGTGTTTGTTGATGCTTATAATCCATTTTATTCTGAAATCTTAAAAGGAATAGAGGTAAGTGCGAGAAAGTATGATTATCAGATAATTTTAATGAATACAGATAGAGATTATAAAAATGAAGAAAAAGCTATTGATACATTAATACAAAGACGAGTTGATGGACTTATTATAACAGCTGTTCAAACTCAAAAAAATGATTTAAAAAGACTTGAAAAAATGAATTTCCCTACAGTACTTGTGGGAAGTCATGACGAAAATAGCTCAATATGTGAAATATATATAGATGATGAAAAAGGTGGATATGTTGCAACTGAACATTTGATTGAAAGAAAAAGAAAAAAAATATTTTTATTTAACACTTTTGATTTTAAATACGTTGCGAAAAAAAGAGAAGAAGGTTATAAAAGAGCTTTAGAAAATTATGGAATCAAATATGATGAAAAAAATATTATAAAATCAACGGAAGGATATGAAAACGCATATAAAACCTTTTATGAATACATCGAAAAAAACGGACTGCATATGGATGGATTATTTTGTTATAACGATATTTTCGCATTAGCGGCTTTACAAGTTTTTAAAGAAAAAAAAATAAAAGTTCCAATAGATGTTGCTTTAGTAGGTTTTGATAATATTTTATTTTCAAAATTATCTGATCCATCAATAACAACGATAAATATTGACAAATTTGAATTAGGTTTTAAATCATTTGAATCTTTATATTATCAAATGGAAAATAAAAATAAATCAAGATGTTCGAAAATGTTTGATGTAGAAATTGTTATTAGAGAAAGTACTTAAAAAAGAAGTTTGTCAATAAAGATTTATTGACAAACTTCTTTTTTAATGAGATAATTTTTTTAATACTCAATTATATGAATGGAGTTGTTATTATGAACAATATGAATGAAAATAAAAAAATATCTGAATATTATAATAAAGATGCTATATTAACCCCACAAAAAGCAAAATTGTTATTAGAAAAAAATGATGATATAATATTTTTAGATGTTAGAATTCCTGAAGAATATGAAATAGAAAGAATAGATAATGCAATAAATATATGGAGACCAGATTATACAGTAACTGTAAATGAAATTTCTGGGTTATGTATGAATGAAAAAGAACTTGCAAAGAAATTAGGAGATTTAGGAATAAGTAATAAAAATCATATAATTGTTTATGATAATAAAGGAAATTTAGATTCATCAAGATTTTATTGGATTATGAAAATGTACGGGCACGAAAATATTTCAGTATTAGATGGTGGTTTAGATTTATGGAAAAAAATGGGATACGTAACGACAAACCAAGATAAAAAAATAAAAAAAACAGAATATTTTTTCTGTAATTCTAAAAAAATGGATAGATATATTTCTAAAGAAGAAATATTGAAAGCTTTAAACAACTCAAATTATATAATAGTTGATTCAAGAACATTTTCTGAATATTCAGGTGAAGCTCTTTTAACAGGAGCATATAGAAAAGGAAAAATACCTTCCGCAATATGGCATGAATGGATAGAAAATTTAAATGAAGATAAAACTTTTAAATCAGTTTCAGAATTAAACTCAATTTACGAAAAAAAAGGAATAACTAAAGATAAGTCAATAATTGTATATTGCCAATCAGGAGTAAGATCTTCAAACACTACTTTTGTTTTAACAGAACTTTTAGGATATCAAAACGTTAAAAATTATGATGGTTCATGGATAGAATGGAGTTTTTATAAAGGACTTCCGATAAATTAATTAAAATATTTTTTTTGTAAATTTTGACATAATTATTGAAATAATGTTATAATATTATATATTATTAAAATAATTTTCGTTTAATGATTTATAGGGGGAAAAATAAAATGCTTACAGCGAATATTTTGTGTAATCAAAATAATGAAAAAATAATTTTTGAAATTATAGAAAAAACAAATTTGTTTGATAAAATTTCTTTATTCAATGGAAAAATTGAGGATAAAAGCCAAAACTTTATTTTTGTTGATAATTGTCAAAATGGTGAAAATATATTGAATTTAAAGCAAAAATATTTATTTGCTCCTATAATAATATTTATTTCAGAAAAGAATGATTTTGATATTTTGTATTCGTATGTTTTTGATGAGTATATCTTTATTTCAGAAGATTTCAATAAAATTTATGAAAAATTAATTCATATTTCTAAAAAAACATCTTGGGAAATTTCTTTAAATAGAATATTTGAAAATGAAAAAAAATTTTTAGAAAAAGAGAATGATTTTTTATATAAATTGAATTTAGAAACTAAAGCAGAATTTATTAACTTTTTTACTTCTATAGTTGAAATAATTTATAATTCAAAATTAAAACATCTTTCTTTTCATGCCAACAATGTTGGATATATTTCTGGGGTTATTTCAGAAGAATTAAATGCATCTTCACATATAGTTACATGTATAGAATGGTCAGCTTTTCTTCATGACATATACTTAATTAATTCAAATACAAAAACAAAAGATCTTTTAATACATAATAAATTAGTAAAAAAAGAAGATATTGGAATATCTACAATGATAAGTGTTTCAAAAAATTTATTTGAAAGAGATATTTTTAGAATATTAAGCAGTTTTTTAAAAGATTCATATGAAAATATGGAAACGGAAGCTAAAATAATTCATCACTGTGAATTAATAGACATAATTTTCTTAAAAAATTTACTCGAAACATCTAAAAACTTTGATGACTTCAACTTCTTTATAGAAAAGTATATTGAAACTATAGCCGAAGAAAAATTGAAGAATGCTTTTTTAAAAGCGAAACCTAGAATATTTGATTTTTATAAAAAGTTTTATAAATCAAGCGAATAGATAAATAATTATTTCATATTAAACCTAAAATATTCTAGTAGGAATTACAAATGGAAAAGTTTAATAGTTTTCAATCAAAAATACTACTAAAGAAATTACAGTAGTTTTTTTGATAAAATTCTTAATTATACTCAATATTAAAAATTTTGATTTTATTTAGAAAAGAATGGATAAGAATTTTTAAAAGATAATTGGTTCTTGCAAAAGTTATTGAAGTGCATAAATATTCTAAAAACTTTCTCTAATCTTTGTCATCTCGAACGACGTTTTTTGGTGGAAAGATCTACGAATTTTGATTTTTTATTATATTATTCTAAAACATAAAAATAAAAAAACTCATATTTTCCCTCAAAAGAAGCACTTTTTTTCGTTCGAAATGACAAATTACATAAATTTATTTTTTATTTAAATCACTTTTCTTTTCCAAATATTAATTTCAAATTTTTCATAACTGCCCACAAAGATTTATATGACACCAAAATTATTCGTTAGATGAAACAATCTCAATAAGATTTCCTTCTGGATCTGCAATATAAGCTTCTCTTAACCCATAGGGTTTAGTTACAGGATAACTAACAGCTTTTCCTCCAGCTTTTACAATACGTTCAAACTCTTTGTCTACATCTTCATATTTAGAAACTCCAAAAGATATTTCCATAGAACCATTTATTCCTTCGGGATAAGTAACTGGCATAGAGGTTAAATTAGGTCTTTCACTTCTTACACATAAATTAAAGAAAAAACCATCTTCAGTTTCAAATCCAGCAAAACCTTCCATATCAATGTTTTGTTTTAATTTCATAACATCTCTATAAAACTTAATCATCAATTCCAAATCTTTTACAAAAAATCCAATTGCTGCTAATTTCATTTTTATAATTGCCCCCTTTAAAGATAAATATTTATTTTAATGCGTTTTCAATTGCTTTTAAAATACACCTTGAACTATATGTAGCCCCTGAAACAATGTCTACATCTAATGAATTTTTTTGAATCACATCATAGATTATTGATTCTGCATTTTTCCCTAACCCATTTTTATGTTCAAGAATAATAATTTCTTTAATTGAATTTTCACTAATGATAACATTCAATTTTACAGAAAGAAATTTTTCATTATGAATATATTCCCCATAATATTCTCCACTCTCTTTTTTCATAAGTACACTATTAAACATTTCCTTATCTAAAGGAATTTTTTGAGCTATATTTTCACTATTAGCACACGCATAAAGTAGAAATAAAAAAACAATTAAAATTATTATTGATAATACTTTTTTCATATTTTCCTCCTAAAATTTTCAAACATGAAATCAATATCTTTTTTTACTAATTCTAAAACCTCTTCATTGGGCAAAGAGAAATTTCTTTTCAAATAAAACAATAGAGTTCCATTTATATAAGTTGAAATTATAGATAAAATTCTTTCAATTTCATAATCATTAAAATTTTTTTCTTTTAAAATATTATATGTTTCTTGATTAACCCTATAAATAACTTTAGGTTTTAGAAGATTTTCAGATAAATTTTCTGAAAAAATTTCTCCGAAATCTTCTAAAAAAACTAGTGCAAATTTTTCGGGATACATTATAAAAAATTTCGCATATAATATTAACATATATTTTAGTTTTTCAATATCTTTAGTATTTTTTAATTCTTCATCTAGAAAAATAAAATTTTCTAACTGATTAAAATATTCAACAACACAATATGCAAGCAATTCATTAACATCTTTAAAATAATTATAAATAGTTGCATAAGAATATTCTGCTTTTTCTGCAACTTTTCTCGTACTAATTCCTTTGACGCCTTCTTCTGAAATTATTTCCAGTGCAGCATCTATAAAATATCTCTTCACTCTTTCTTTGTTCAAAATTATCAACTCCTTATTTTAATTTTTCTGCTAATCTTTCTAAATTTTTATTTTCAAGACAAGAAACAGATTCTTTAACTTTTGCCATTTTTTTTATAATGAATCTTTCAAAAATATTCATTTTTTCTAAATTGTATTCGTAACCGCCGTATACAATTTCTTTAAATAGTTTTTTGTCTTCTTCAGAAAAATTTTGACTTAAAATATTTTCAAATTGTTCTTTCTGACCAGAAATAATTAAAAAATATATATTTTTTTCTTTTAGTATGTTATAATTAAATTTGATAAACTGTTTTATTTCTTTCGATACTGCGCCTACATAAATAGATGAAGAAATAATAATATTATCATATTTTTGAATATCTATTTCTTTTTTTTCCAAAATATTTATCTCATCTGTTTTAACTTTTGATTTAATAATTTCAACAGCTCTTTTTGTAGCTCCATACTTTGAAAAATATACTATTAAATTGTTCATAAAAGCCCCCTTTAATATCAGTATAATAAATTAACACTATTAATATATAATATTTTTTTTACATTAAAATTTTAATTTGGTTAATTTTAAGTAAAAAAACAGATGTATTTTTAATTTAATTAAAGTGACAAACTATTGAAATTTTTGTTCTATGTAGAAAAAAGTGGATAAAATTATTGAGCGATAGTAGATTTAAAAAAACTATTGAGAGCAAAGAGAGTAGCTTTTTTATTTAGGAGGTGGTTCATATGGTAGAATTTAAAAATTTATATGTTTATGTAGAAAACGAAAAAAAATCAAACCACTATGGAAAGGGGAAAATGAAATCTGATGCCAAAAGGAATCGTATTCAACGTTCAAAAAGGACTTTACAATGTTTATTCTGAAGGTGAAATAACTGCCTGTAAATTAAGAGGAAAATTATATTTAAAAACTGAAAAACAAACAAATTTAATAGTAGTTGGAGATGAAGTCGAGTTTGAAAAAACTTTTAATAAACAAGGAATAATAGTTAATATTCTTGAAAGGAAAAGTAAATTATCTAGAAAAGGTGCTGGAAAAAATAAAAAACATCTTGAACAATTGATTGCTTCCAATATAGATAGTGCTATTTTAGTTAATTCTGTAAAAAATCCTTCTTACAAAAAAAACCTTATTGATAGATACATTATCGCTTGTAAAAAAGGAAATATAGAACCTGTATTATGTTTTAATAAATGTGATCTTATTGATTCTCAAGATATTCAAAATGATATTGAGTTTTATGAAAAAACTGGTATAAAAGTATTTTTAACAAGTACCTTAAATAATATTGGAATAGATTTGTTGTCAGATTATATAAAAGATAAAATATCTGTTTTTACGGGAAGTTCTGGAGTTGGAAAATCTTCTCTTGTTAATGCATTAGAAAAAAT